>JAEZAL010000185.1 GCA_023427705.1 Bacillota bacterium
TATTATACTTTCGATTATATAGAATAACATTTTTTATTAAATTAATAAACCCTTAATTTAAATATTTTATATTATTATAAATTATATTATGTTAAGTAAACTTAGGCTGCCCAAAGGACAGCCTAAGTTATAGTTAATGCAAACTCTTTAATTTTTTAATTATTTCATTTTTTCATTTCGATTTTGCGTTAGCAAAAGAGAAACTTCATTCTTTCATTAAATTATGCATTATCCTTATCTTCTTCTATGTCTTCTAGATGAATCCCTACTTCTTTCTGAATTTGAATTCATACTATTTCCGTTCATGTTTCCACCATTCATTGAACCAAACAACATTGATAATGGGTCCATTTGAGAGTTTCCTTGATTATTCATATTACTTCCATTATTCATATTAGCATTATTCATATTATTTTGTGTTCCTTGATTTCCTCCCATTAGCATACTCATTAATTGATTCATATCTATATTTTGATTTCTCTGCTGATTCATTTGCTGACTTCTTTGCTGATTCATTTGTTGATTTCTTTGCTGATTGGGTTGTGGGATATTTAAGCTATTCATAAAGCTTGCCAAAGGGTTATTCATATTGTTCATGTTATTCATATTTCTATTTTGATTAGGCATATTCATATTATTTCCACCCATTAGCATACTTAATAACTGATTTATACCATTACCTTGATTCATATTATTCCCTTGAGGCATTCCACCTCCCATACCACCCATTCCATTCATAAGCATAGATAGTGGATTATTCATTTGGCCTTGAACTCCTTGACCTTGACCTCCCATTCCTCCCATCATTGAGCCCATGAGCATATTCATAAGTGGATTTCCTCCACCCATTCCACCAAGAGGGTTTCCTCCCATGTTAGGCATTCCACCACCCATATTTGGCATTCCACCGCCCATTCCGCCCATTAGACCTCTAAAAAGCATATCCATCATTTGCATATGGCTACTCTCCTATTATATTACTATTACTATATATGTATTTATCTTTAGTCCATTTTGCTACAATTAAATGAAAAGGAGATAGATATTATATTCTTTGCCCCATCGCAAGCTCCAAGTCGCCAGAACATAATATCTATCCCCTCATATACCGAAGGTTATAATTCCTCATTTCATTGGGAATTATGAAAAGTGTTCTAAATATTTTATGAATTCTCGAATACAAGAAAGTCCTTGTAGATACTATTTACTAGGAATCTTTTTTCTGCTAGGTATTTATTAATTTCATCATTATTACTTGAATCTATAGATAACTTCATTTTATCTTCTATAAAGCCAGTTATTAAATATAAATTCCTTATACTATAATCATTATGCTTCTCGTCTATATCTTCCTTCATTTGCTTTATTAAAGCTTCATATGTATCATGTAAATATTTCTTCATATCTTTTATCTTATAAGGAAGTATATATTTATTCGCAAGTAATGTTAATATAGCTCCTATTATTACAAACATAATTCTTCTTAAAACCATGTCTATTGTTCCTCCCATTAACGATGCTGAAGCTACTGCTGATACAGTTACTGCAATCATTTTTTCTCTATAATTTCTAGTAAACGGATCTAAATATCCTGCCATTAAAATTATTATTGCTCTTGCAGCATTGTTTCTTAAAATAGTAAAAGCTACTATTACGATAATTCCACCAATTATAGTTGCTATTATTCTATCCTTTGTCCTTGATTTAGATGATTCAGAATAAGGTTGTATTAGTGAAAATATTGTGAAGCACATCCATCTTCCTTCCGATAAATTCAATAACTTAGCAATAAATACAGTAAGTGTTCCTACTATTCCAAGCCTTATTGCATACCTTACTTTAGCAGAATCAATATTGAAGTTTCTTTCTCGTATCTTTATATTAAGAAAATGATTAGGAATTTCATAATGAACTTTCACATCATTTCTTTCCTTTTGAGTTAATTTATTTATTTCTTTCACTTCTCTAATTAAATTATTAATCAATCCAATAAATTCATCTATATATTTTCTTTCAACTTTTTCATTATAAATATGATTTTGTAGTATCTGTATATTACTAGAATTAAAGTCTCTATTTTTAATTATAATAACTTCATCATAGACATCCTCTAACAACTCATAGTAAACTTCTTTATTCTCTAATGTACTAATTTCATCAAGCCATAAATTTATTCTTTCAAGAGACCATAGAATATCTGTAAACATAATTCCATCATTAGTTAAGTAATAATCATCTACTCTTTTATCGAAAATAACTCGTTTTAAATAGTTTATAGATTCTATAATTTTTATATTTTCTTTCTCAAAGCTTTCGTTATTTTGTATATCCTTTATCTTAACAAGCATAGTATCACTTATACTATTAACTATTTTTATTCCACTTTTAAAAACTTTATCTCTATTTACTATTAATTGAATTGCCATTATAAAAAACGTTCCAAATATCAATGATAAAACCCTATTATATAAAACTTCTCCATGTGCTGGGAAAAATAGCATAAAGAAATACTGCAATCCAAAGGGAACTACAAGTGATTTTTTTAGATCATAAGAAAATAAATATCCTATAATAAAAAGAACTATAAAATTTAGTCCTATGCCTAAAAATATATTTTTAACTGCTAAAACAGAAGCTAATAAACTAAACATATTTACAGCTAATATCTTTATAAAATTCTTAACTGGAGATATTGTTAAATCCTTTTCCATAAGAACTAATGCCATTGTAATGATTGTAACACCCATTAAGGTATTACCCTCACCAAACAATATTTTAAATATATTTACAAATCCTACTATAAAAATAAAAATTAATGTATTAGATATTATTTTATTTTTCACTTCTTCCCCTCCTATTCTTAAATTAAAAGAAAAAATATACTACTGATTATTTAATTCAATAGTATATTTTTCACCAACTATATATAAATTATTTAATAAAAAGGCAATAATTAAACAGAAACACTTTTTATTTATTTACATGTATTTCATCTATAATCCATTTATATGCTTCTTTTTTAAAGTGTATCTCCCAAGTAAAAAATGAATCTTCAATAATCCCATTAAGGCCTACATTAATATGAAAGTATCCTACTATATTATCAGAATTACCTATACTTTTATAATTAAAACCATTTGGATAAAAATTATATTCATTTCCTAAAGTAAATAGATAAATATCAGAATCTGCATAGCAAATTTTCGAATTATCAACTAATTCTAGTTTATCAGAGAAAAAGTCATTAAAATTGTCTTCTGTGATACTAGATTTCTCTATATTATTAGATAGAGTTAAAATAGTAGATATTATTTTATTATATTCTATAATTATTTCATCAACTTGAGTCTCAGAATAGTTATAAGTAGAGTTATTTGATTTTTCTTTAGTGCTACAAGAAGTTAATAATGATAATGATATTAATACTAACAAAATTCTTACTATATATTTTTTCAAAATTATATCCTCCATTAAAATTATACTTTTAATAATACTGCTTAATTTTTTTAATCCATTAACATATATATTCAACAATTAGTAGACACACTTAGAATTTTATATTAATGTATTAGATATTATTTTATTTTTCACTACTATCTCTTCTTTTCAAAACATAAGGAAATATTTTTCTTAATAGTATTATTAATTGTAGCTTGAAATTTATATTGCTTTTATCATAAACATTTCCATGGGTTGTTCATATTGTGGAATATCAATTATAAAACCTCCACAGTCTTTATATCCTAATTTCCTATAAAAATTTTGTGAAGTTTCATTTACCTGTGTGGATGTCAAAAGCATTCCGTATCCTTGCTCCTTCATCTCTGATTCCCAATATTCCATCATTTTTCTTCCGTAACCCTTGCCTTGATAATTTACATCAACAAAAAGCATTGTGCAAAATGGTGTATTATCCCAAAATAGATTATATCTTAATAAACCAATTGCTTTATCGTCATTTAACAAAACATATCCCTGCTTGTTTCGAATTTTATTATAAAATTCACTCTCTGGTAGGTGTTTATCAAGACTATACCAAAATTCTTTATCTTCTATTTTTACATTCCTAATTTTTAACATCGGTAATACCTCCTACAAATCTTATTTATCCAGTAGTTTAAAAGTAAAACTAACTCGTATTAAAATACAATTACTCACGTCCTATAAATCAATTAAAACGTAATAGTTTAAGATTATTCGTTACTTTTCATAGTATAAACACCATTTGGTTTATTTAATATACACTTTTCAATTTTATCTATTTCTGTAATTGCATCTTCCATTGTTGGATACATACCTAATAAAACTCTATTGGAGGAAGAAAATATGCTATCTGCTGCAAATCGCCCCCATAAAATTACTTTGTTTTTTTTGTCCCCATAAAGAAATGCCATTTCAACTGTAATTTCCAATTTAATTACATAAACCAATTCTTTTTTATTTTGAGTTCTAATCCACATAAAAATATCTCCCCTAATTTTTATCATATATTTGCATATTATAATACAATTACTCACTTCCTATAAATTCATTAATTCGTAATAATTTTAGATTGTTTAACTATAAAACATGAAAATTATTAATAATGCAGAAACATCTTTTTAAATTCTACAAGAATGTTTATACT
>JAEZAL010000283.1 GCA_023427705.1 Bacillota bacterium
ATAGAATTAAAAGCTACTTAAGTGATGGAGAAATATACTTTGGTGGTAATTTTGATGAAGAAGATTTATATATGGAGCCAACGCTTTTAACTAATATAAAGGATAATTCTTCAATTATGGAAGATGAAATTTTCGGGCCTCTATTACCTGTTATTGAATATTCAAACCTAGATGATGTAATTCATTCTCTTAAATATAAGGAAAAACCTTTAGCACTATATTATTTTTCAGAGGATAAAAATTCAATTGAAAAAGTACTATCAAACATTTCTTCTGGTGGTGCAACAGTTAATGACACTATAATACATGTTGCTAGTCCAAATTTACCTTTTGGTGGTGTAGGTTTAAGTGGAATTGGTCAATATCATGGTAAAGCAAGTTTTGATACTTTTACTCATCATAAATCAATTATAAAAAGAGGTACTTTTTTAGAACTTCCAATTAGATTCGCTCCTTACAATAATAAATTATCACTATTAAGAAAACTTATGAAGTAATAGACACAAATTGAAGAATTTATTAATATAGGCTATTATAATTATATAATATATTAATAAATTATAAATTTAAGGAGGATATATGAGAAACTTTACTTATAAAAATGGAACTAAAATAATCTTTGGTAAAAATACTGAAGAAAAAGTTGGTAATGAAATTAAACAGCATACTAATAAGGTTTTACTTCACTATGGTGGAGGAAGTATTAAAGCAAGTGGGTTATATGATAAAGTGCTTACTTCTTTAAAAAATGAAAATATTGAAGTTATAGAACTTTCTGGTGTAAAACCAAATCCAAGAGTATCTTTAGTTAGAGAAGGTATTGAACTTTGTAGAAAACATAATATCGATTTTATACTAGCCGTTGGTGGTGGTAGTGTAATAGACTCTTCAAAAGCTATAGCTGCTGGAGTAAATTATGATGGAGATGTATGGGACTTATTTGTAGGCACTCCTATTAATCATACTTGTTTAAAACTTGCAACGATTTTAACAATCCCAGCTGCTGGAAGTGAAACTAGTTCTGGTTGTGTTATTACTAATGAAGATGGATGGTATAAAAGAAGTTGTGGACATTCAGACCTTAGGCCCATATTTTCAATCTTAAATCCAGAGCTTACATTTACTCTTCCTAAGTATCAAACTTCATGTGGAATAGCAGATATGATAGCACATATTCTTGAAAGATATTTCACAAATGAAAAAAATGTTGACTTAACTGATAGATTATGTGAAGCAACTTTAAAAACTATTATGGAAAATGCTTTAAGATTAAATATAAATCCTGATGATTATAATGCTAGAGCTGAAATAATGTTATCTGGAACAGTTGCCCATAATGATTCTTTAAGTATGGGTAGAGTGGGTGATTGGGCTACTCATGATATCGAACATGAATTAAGTGGTATTTACGACATAGCTCATGGTGCTGGCCTTACTATAATCTTCCCTGCTTGGATGAAATATGTTTATAAACATGACTTAAATAGATTTGTTCAATTTGCAAATAGAGTTTTCAATATAGATATTAACTTTAATAATCTTGAAGAAACTGCATTAAAAGGAATTGAAGCATTAGAAAAATTCTTTACTCAAATTGAATTACCAACTAGATTAAGTCATGTAAATATAAATGATGAGCGCATAGAGGAAATGTCTAAAAAACTTATAGCTCATTGCGATCATGTAGGTAACTTTGTTGAAATAAGAGATAAGGAAGCCTTAGAAATTCTTAAATTAGCTCTTTAAACTTTATTATTTATATAATTGAAAAAACTCAAGCATATTAATTATAGCTTGAGTTTTTTTATTGAATAATTTATTTTTAAATATTAATATCTCTTTTATTTTTAATCTTGTTCTTTATAAAATAATAATATAACTTATAGCCTATAATTCCAACAAAGACTAAAGCTATAATAACTAAAGCATAAAGCATAAATACTTCCTCTGGTAAAACTTTTATTATAGGATCAGTTCTTTCATCAAAAATCCAATAATCATTATTAAAGAAAATTTTATGGAATACTATAAATGCTTTAGAAAAATCAATTGCTATAATAGCTAATAACGATACTATTGTAATAATTAATGTATTTGCTCCATAATTCAATGTTTTGTAAATATGTATTTTGTTCCTATTAAATTTATTTGTTATTACTAATATAATAAATAATAAAGCAATAAAAATTGTAATTGCATAAATCCATAAAAATATTTTTTTTACTTCATAAAAATGAAACTCTCCATTAATACTCATTGTAAAATTGTTAAATTTAAGTTTTTCTATAAAAGGATTTTGTAAATATTTGATTAATCTATCAAAATCACCTATAAGCATTTCTTTAGAGATATTTGCTATTTTTTCTAAGTTATATTTATCTATAGAATAATAATATATAAACTTAGAATTTAAGGTTATAATTGTAGATATTCCTATAGTAAGTATAGCTACTATTATTCCATAGAAAACCTTAATTACATTATTTAATATACCCTTCATTTCTCCCCTACCTCTCATCTTATTTTATATTATCTATATAATACCATAAATATTATTATATAAATATAAAAAGAAGGCTTTCGCCTTCTCTATTTAGTATATATTATTTATCATTTACATTAAGAAAATACTTTACCCAACTACTAAATCAATATTTTCTTTATATTGTACATGTTCCTTTTCTTTATACATTATTGCGTTTTTAGGACATGCATTTACACATCTGCAACACATTATGCAATTATCTCTAAACTTAATATCTCCACCAATATTTTCAATATTTTTGGTGGGACAAATATTTACGCATAAATTACACCTATCACAATTAAAATTAACAGAGAAATTCATTGAGTTTTTATATAAGTCCTTTGTTTTAAATTCATTTAAAGTCTTATATATAACAGCTGATATCTCATTTATATCTTCTCTCATATGATTATCAGTTAAAAAATTCACTACAACATCTTTAATTTCTGCAAGAGAATTATCAAATATTTCCCTGATATCTTTCCTTGTAATCTTCTTATATCCTTTTGCTAATGTATTACTATCTGGCATTTGAAAGTTTTTAGTTACTATAACTTTGAAGATTTTCATTAATAATTTTTTTTCTAGTTCATTAAAATAAACCTTTGACTTATCTTTGCCAGTTGAAAAAATCATTGTCTTAATTTCCTCTGAAGAATCATTTAAATTATCTTCTAAATATTCAATAAAAAATTTAGGAATATACTCAAAATATTTAGGAAAACCTAAAATTAAATAATCATATGATATATTTTTCAAATCCACCTTTTCTTCAATAGAATATATATCAATTTCGCAACCATTTTTAATAAATTCTTCCCCTATTTTATTAGCTACAAATTTAGTATTTCCAGTACCACTAAAATATAAAATTATTCCCTTCAAGGTAAACTCCCCCTAATTCAATATTCCAATTATTATATATTACATATTATTTATACAATTTAAATAATATTATAAATTAATTGGCATATTTTGGGAATAGTTTTTTATAGCCATAATTTACTTATTTATCTGTAAATATGATAAATTACTTCCTAAACTTTAATATTACCCTTTGCTTCTACTTTTTTCTGAATTTCCAAAATAAAACTGCAGCTAATAATAACAATCCACAGATTAATAAGTAACTTAAAAATAATGGATTTGATAAGCTACCAAAGAAAATTATTAATGATCCTAAGGT
>JAEZAL010000324.1 GCA_023427705.1 Bacillota bacterium
GGTTGGATATATCCCATATAGTGAGCATATAAAGAGCCAGCTAAGCCTGCAAAAAATGCCCCTATAATAAATGCCATCATTTTGTATTTAAAAGTGTTTATTCCCATAGCTTCAGCAGCAATTTCATTTTCACGAACAGTAATCATTGCTCTTCCTTGAGAAGAATGAAGGATATTATATATAATTAAAACTGTTAAAGCAGCAAATATAAAAGCAATAGTAAAGTTGGTGTTTTTTGGTATGCTTTTAAGTCCTGTAGCACCACCAACAGCTTCAATATTCATTATAACAACTCTAATTATTTCGCAAAAAGCTAAAGTAGTAATAGCAAAATAGTCACCTTTTAATCGTAATGTTGGATAACCTATTAAGGCTGCAAAAATAGCTGCAATAATAGCTCCAATTAATAATGCTAGAAAAAATGGGACGTTTACTTCTTTAGTAAGCATAGCTGATACATAAGCACCTATGGCCATAAAGCCAGCATGTCCTAAACATAATTGTCCAGTAAATCCAACTATTAAATTCAATGAAACAGCTAAAATAACATTAATCAGTGTTAAAATTATTATTCCAGTATAATAAGGTTTAATAATTTTAGTAGAGGTAAGACTAAACAAAATAACATAAGCTAAAATAATTGCGCCTAGTATTAATAAATTCTTTCTATTAAAAAAATCTTTCATTACAATCACCTACACTTTCTCATTAGATTTTTTACCTAATAGACCAGCAGGTTTAATTAGAAGTATTATTATTAGTATTCCAAATACAATAGCATCTGAAAAAGTAGTTGAAATATATGCCTTAGATAAAGTTTCTAATAAGCCTATTGATAAACCACCAATTAATGCTCCAGGTATACTTCCGATTCCTCCAAGTACTGCTGCAATAAAGGCTTTTAAGCCAGGCATAACACCTATATAAGGTGTTATGCTAGGATAGGAAATTGCAACTAAAACACCAGCAATACCAGCTAATGCTGATCCAATAGCAAAGGTAAGAGAGATGGTGTTGTTTACGTTAATTCCCATTAATGAAGCAGCTTCTATATCGTAAGAAGCTGCTCTCATTGCTTTTCCAACCTTAGTTTTATAAACAATAAATTGAAGGAGAAGTACAAGGAGTGCAGAAACTGCAAACATGAATATGGTTTTCCAATCTAAATGTAGCCCTAAAAGGTTAATAGGTTTAAGGTTTATAAGCTCTGGAAAATGTTTTGGAGCTGTTCCAAAAAACTTACTCATAATGTTTTGTAAAAATAATGATACACCAATAGCAGTAATTAATAATGCTATTCTTGGAGATTTTCTTAAAGGCTTATATGCTACTTTTTCTATTAAAATACCAAGTAGTGCAGAAGCAGTCATTGCTATCAATAATGTAGGTAATAAAGGTAATTCCAAAACACTTGATGCATAGTAACCTGCAAAAGCACCGATCATATAAATTTCACCATGAGCAAAGTTTATAAGTTGTATTATTCCATAAACCATTGTATAACCTAATGCTAAGAGGGCATATACGCTACCTAAAGCTAAGCCATTTATTAATTGTTGTATAAATTCCATAATTACTCCTCCTTATATAAAAGCATTAAGGATTTAACTTATCAGCTAAAATCTTATTTTCACCCTCTAATTTAATAACTGCAGCACCTTTAATAGCAGATCTTTCTTCATTAAAGCTAATTTTTCCAGTAACACTTTCTAGTTCTATTTTAGCTAATTCATCTTTAATAGCTGTACCATCTGTACTGTCAGCATTTTTAATTGCTTCTACTAAAACTCTAGCAGAATCGTAAGCTAAAGCTGCAAAGGCATCTGGTTCTTTATTGTATTCTTTTTTATAAGACTCAACAAAGTTTTTAACTATTTCAGAAGTATCACCTGAATAGTAGTGATTAATGTAAAGAGCACCATCAACAGCCTCTCCACCGATTTGAACTAATTCTTCAGATTCCCAACCATCTCCACCTAAGAATTGAGAAGTAATAGAAATATCTCTAGCTTGTTTAGCTATAAGACCAACAACATTATAATAATCAGGTAATACTATAACATCAGGATTAGATCCCTTAATCTTAGTTAATTGTGCTTTGAAATCTGTATCTCCATCATTGTAAGATAAGTATTCAACAACAGTACCACCATTTTTTTCTAAAGTTTCTTTGTAAGCTTTTGCTATACCTATTGAGTAATCAGAACCAGCATTGTATAAAACTGCAGCTGTCTTCTTATTTAAATTATCTGTAGTATATTTAGCTAATATCTCACCTTGGAAAGAGTCGATGAAACATCCTCTAAACATAAAATCTCCACCTTCATTAGTAATTGAAGGTTCAGTTCCAGTAGGTGTAATCATAGGAATTTGTCTTTCTGTTGAATTCTTAGCTATAGCTAATGTAGCTCCAGAAGTAACTCCTCCTAATATAGCAGATACCCCATCTTTATCTACTAATTTATTAAATGCTTGCATTGCTCCATCAGGAGTAGCTTGGTCATCTTCAAATATCAATTCGATTTTTTTACCATTTATTCCACCGGCATCATTAATTTCTTTTATAAATAAATCTGCACCTTCTTTAGCAGAATTACCGTAAGTAGATGCGCTTCCAGTTAATGGTCCAATACCTCCTATTTTAATTACTTCGTTGTCTGACCCAGAACTTCCACATCCAACTAAAACTGATGTAGACATCATTAATGCTACAAGTCCTGAAAGTAATTTCTTTTTCATAAAAAAGTCCCCCTTTAAATTATTGCTGATAAAATACTAAATTAATAAATATTTTATTAATAAATTAATACTAAATAAACATTTATAATATTGATATAGTAACATAATTAGATAAATATTACAATATAGTTATTTAATATTTTATAGAAAAAAATATAAATACTGGTATGAATGGAGTAGGGATACAGTAATATTATGTAAAAGAGATTTATTAGCTGCTTGAAACTATTAATTTCAAAACAATCTTTAATATTAATCAAATAAAAATAGCAACTCACATATTTGTGAGTTGCTAGGGCAATATCTAATAAATTTCAAGCAATACCTTTATTACGTTTTTCTGGTAAAATAGTTATATGATAAATTATATTTAGATTAAACTTTTAATTTCTAAATCTAGTAATCTATTCTCAAGTAAATTATTATTGATATTTAACTTTACATCATCTAATTTTATAGATTTAATAGATTCTATATCTGTCTTTATAGTAGCAAGTTTCTTACTTAAAAATGCAGATTCTTTTCCTGCTAGAAGATTTTTAATTGGACTTCTAGATATTCCAAGTGTCTCTTTAAAGAATTTAGCTAGTTCTTTTTGTTCTTTTTCATTAAGTCCTTCTATAATTTCATATATAGTTTCAATATTACCATATTCTTTTAGAAGAGGTACAACCGCCTTAGGACCCACTCCCTTTACTCCAGGAATATTATCACTACAATCTCCACATAAGGCTTTATATTCTACTATTTGATATGGCTCTAGCTCTTTAATGTCCATTAAAGAAGTGAGAGTGTATTCAAATGCTCCAGATGGAACATTAAATTCTTTAGGATTTAAACCCATCTCATCAAACATTTCATAGGCTTTCGAAGTAACAAGCCAAACTGAACTACGTTCTGATATTAATTGAAGGTAATCTTCATCTTTTGTATAAAGCTTACAAGATATTTCATTTTCAAATCTTTTGGCTAGAGAACCAGCAAAGTCATCTGCCTCATAAATTACCTCATCTTCAAAAGAACTTTTAAATTGAGGAACAATTCCTTCTAGTAAATCTTGAGTAGTTTTAAATTGTTCTTTAAGAGGACCAGGAGTTTCCTTTCTAGTTCCCTTATAATCTTCACTTAGTTGTGTCTTTCTAAAGCTATTACGACTGATATCCCAAACTACAGCTAAATGTGTTGGCTTTTGTTCCTTAATAATTTTAAGTAGTGTTTTCATGAAGGTATATACACCATTAGTATATTTACCATCTGAAGTCTTTAATAGCTTACTTAAAGCTTTAGCTTTATCCTCTTCTGTTTTAGCCATAAGATAAGCGGGACCTACTGTGCCATAGAAACTTGTACTAAGTAAGCTAGAACCATCCACAATTAATAAGTTTTCACGCATAACATACCTCCATGTTTTAGTTAAATTAAGCAATTTATTATATCACAGAAAGTATGATTTAGCTTTCTATATAAAGTAAGTTATTAAAATTGAAATGGAATATATTTGAAAAATGTATTATTATAGAATTAACTAAATACTTAGTGTTAGTAAAATTAAAGAAGGGTGGATGTAATGAAAAATATAAAAACTGCTTTAAAGATTGCTAGTTCATTAATTTTGATTTCCTTTTTGATTTCTATATTAATTCAAAATTATATAAAATTAGATAGTCCTGTATTTTTAAAGAATTATTTAGATGTAGATTATTATGAGTACGATTATGCATATTCTTTATCAGGAATTAATATTGAACTTAAGTATATTACTAATAATGGAGAAAATAAAAATGTTATATCAGTAGTATTTGAAGAGGCTCCAGAACTAAACTTTTATGCTAGAGAAAATAACAATATGGGATTAATGCAAACGTATTATGATAGCAGTTATAGCAATATTAATGTTGAAAACTATGGTTACTATAGTATCCACACTGTATATTTAGATTTTGAAATACCAAAGGAAAGTATTAAGTTAGATGATGTAATAAAGTTAAGTAAGGCAAAGATAACATTTGATGATGGAGATTCTATAGATGTAGACTTAGGGAAAATAATATTAAGTAAGAATAATCAAGAGGAATCTCTGCTAGAAAATCGTAGTTTTTCATCTTCTAATCAAGGATATAGCCAAAGTATCTTTAATGCTAAAGATTATATACAAGTTTCAAAAATTTATTCACCATTATTTGAAGATACAAGAGACTTATTTCAATATAATATTAATAAGTCAGGAAATTTAGAAGATAGAGATTTAATTTATAATGCTAAGGAAAACATATTCTTTACATCTCAATTTAACTATATTGATGATCCAATAAAAAAATTAAACACCTATGATATAAAACCGGATATGTACTATAAAGATAGAAGTGGTAAAGAGTATGTCGAAAGAATATATAATATCACTTATGCTCCTAATTTTAGTTTTTATAATATATTTAGATACTTAGTAGAAACGGGGGAAATATAAGATGATATTAGGGTTTAAAAAGATATTTTGGGGAACTATAATTACAATTTTTCATTTGAACTTAGGACCAATAGAAATACTACCTAATTTTATAGGGTTTTTGATAATTTCATCAGGGATAAAAGAAATATTGTGCAAATATGATAATTCTAATCTTAGAAAAGCTTTAAAAATTAATAGTGTACAAGTTTATATTTCCTTTATTATTTTTATATCACCATTTATTTTACCATCTATAGATAAGTATTTTAATAATAATATTTTAACTACAATATGGTTTAATATAAACACAATTTTAGAAATTATATGTACAGTAAAGCTTTTAGAAGGAGCTTCAGAGATTTTATCAGAGAACTTTAATAATTATTGGGGAGATATTTATAGAAATAAAACAATTACTTATATTTATTTAGATTCTATTGTGCTAATAGTGTGCAATATAAATTTTATATTTATATCAGAATTAACAGCTTTTTTAATTGCAATATATGCAATGATAATAAAAATATGGGTAGTATTTTCATTTAGGAAATTATATAAAAATAAATTTGATGTGAATTATAGATATATTAATAAATAAAAATGTTTTCAGGAATAATACTTTTATAAAAGTATGGAGGTGTTATTAATGAATAAGGATATATTAGATAAATTAGAACTTAAAAATTTTGAAAATTTATCAGAAACTGATTTTAAGAAAAATATAGTTTTAGATATGAATAGGGATTTAGATAATTTAAAAATAAATGATGATGTTACTAATGAAGATATATTAGATAATGAATATACTTCTAAAAGAAACAACTCATATATAAAACTAATTGATAGTATAAAAAGTAAATAATTATAGAAATAAGAAAGAGCTTTTAATATAATTAAGGCTCTTTTCTTATAATAAAATAAGAAAATTTATTAATTAAGTCAAAGGGTTATTTTGTTAATAAATTCATAATTCCGAATGAAATGAGGAATTATTACATTAATTTTACATTTTACGCTTTACATTTTACATTGTGCGCAAGCACCTTGCTTTAAGATTAATTTAAGGTAAGGATGATATTATTTACTCAATTAAATAATAGGAGGATTTATTATGAGTAAAAAGATTATAGCAATTCTTTCTATAATGTCTATTTTAATAGGGGTTACAGGATGTACAAATAAAACTACTACAACCAATGATAATACTGTATCAAGTGAGTATGCAGAAAATATAGATACTGTTATTTCTTTAGGAGATACTATTTCGGTTGATGGAAATGGAGTTACAGTCGAAAATAATAAAGTTATAATAAGCTCTGCTGGAACATATGGTATATCAGGAACCTTAAAGGATGGACAGATAATCGTTGATGCAGGTGATGAGGATAATGTTAAATTAGTTTTAAATGGTGCTAATATAACCAGTTCAAATAGTGCTCCAATATATGTTAAGAATTCTAAAAATGCATACTTAGTTTTAGAAGAGGGTAGTGAAAATATTGTTACAGACGGAGAAAGTTATGTTTTTGAAGATGGAACAAATAAGGAGCCAAATGCAACAATTTTTAGTAACGATGATTTATTTATAAGTGGGACTGGTAAACTAACTGTTAATTCTAATTATAATAATGCAATAGCTAGTGATGATGACTTAGAAATAGGTGATGCAAATATAGATATAATTTCTGTAGCAGATGGATTAAGAGGTAAGGATTCCATTACAATTTCTAGTGGTAAGATTAATATAAATGCTACAGGAGATGGAATGAAATCTAACAATACAGAAGATACTTCAAAGGGTTATGTATTAATTAAAGATGGGGTTATTAATATAACTTCAGGAGAAGATGGAATTCAAGCTGAAACAAGTGCCACTATAACAGGAGGAGATTTAACTATAAGCACTGGTGGCGGTAGTGAAAATGGTAGTCAATCAAGTTCTTGGGGTAACTTTGGAAATGGAATGTTTGGAGGAAATGCTAATAATAATGCAGAAGAGGATACAGTTAGTGCTAAAGCTATTAAGGGAACTGTGTTAGTAAAAATAGATGGAGGAAATATAAATATAGATTCAGCAGATGATTCAATACATTCTAATGGTAATGTAGAGATAAATGGTGGAAATATAAATATTATTTCAGGTGATGATGGAATTCATGGAGATTCAACAATTGATATAAATGATGGAGAAATTACCATAACAAAATCTTATGAAGGAATTGAGGCAGAAACAATAAATATTAATAATGGAAATATTAATATTGTTGCAAGTGATGATGGAATAAATGCTGCTGGTGGTAATGATGGTTCTTCTATAAATGGTAGACCAGGTCAAAATATGTTTGCTTCATCAGGTAATGGAATTATTATTTTTTATGGTGGTAAAGTAGTTATAGATGCAAGTGGCGATGGTGTTGATTCTATTGGTTATATAAATATGAAAGATGGATTAGTAATAGTAAATGGACCAGAGAATGATGGAAATGGAGCTTTAGATTATGATAGGGAATTTGTAATTTCTGGAGGATTATTTATTGCAGCAGGAAGTTCAGGTATGGCTCAATCACCAAGTACGACATCAAATCAAAATTCA
>JAEZAL010000332.1 GCA_023427705.1 Bacillota bacterium
TTTAATCTTTTTAAATACTGGTGGTAAGCTCTCTGTTATTGTTCTATTGTTTAAATACTCTAATTTATCTTTTGTATCCCTAAAAACAATTTTATATGCATATAAGAATTGACAATCTAAACCAAACTTATTTGCAAAGAAAGAGTTAAGTTTTCTATCTCCATACTTATTATCACCAATAATAGGTACTCCTAAGTGAGACAAGTGAGCTCTTATTTGATGACTTCTTCCTGTTATCAAATCTATTTCTAAAAGTGAATATGCGCTATTAGTTTGTATTGTTTTAACTTCCATAGCTATTTCCTTAGAATTAGGAACCTTTTCATCATAAATCTTTGAAATATTTGCATCTTCATTTTTTAAGATATAGCCTTTATATAATCCGTCCTTAATCTTACCTTTAACTAAAGTATTATAGTATTTTTCAACATTACCTTCTCTTATTAATTCATTTATACCTCTTAATGATTCAAAGTTCTTTCCAAATATAACGATTCCTGAAGTATTTCTATCTAATCTATTACATGGTGCTGGAGTAAAAGTTACCTCATTTTCTGGTAAATAATCTCCTTTTTCATTTAAATATGATAGTACATAGTCAGTTAAACTTGGTTCTTTTCCTTTTTCATCAGGATGAACTAATATATTAGGCCATTTTTCAACTATTAAAATATTTGCATCCTCATAAGTTATTTTCATTCCGCTTGCATTTACCTTAATAAATTTTTCTTCTGGCTTTTCTTTCGTGCTTTGTATATATTTAATTTCAACAACGTCATCTACTTGAAGTGTGTAATTTTCTTTTTGTTTCTTTCCATTAACTCTTACATCGCCTTTTCTTAAAGCTTTAAATATCTTACTTAAAGGAACATCCTTTAATAGTTTTCTTAAAAATTTGTCCAATCTTTGGCCCGCTTCATTTGTTCCTATTTCTATTCTCAAAGTGATCACTCCTAGTTTCTATATTCTAAACTATTTTCCCCATTCTATTAGATTAATATTAAATTAGCTTCTTGTCAAATATTCGTAAGCCATTTGACATTGCATTGCTACACCAAGTGGTAAACAATTTTCATCTATATCAAACAAACTGCTATGAGCTGGGTAAATAATATTCTTTTCTTTATTTCCTGAACCTAAGAAATAAAACACAGCTGGTCTCTCATTTGCAAAATATGCAAAACTTTCCACTCCCATTTTAGGATACTTTTGAAGTAATACATTTTCCTTGCCGAGAATTTTTTCTGCTCCTACTTTAAAAATCTCTACCATATTTGTATCATTATAAAGATTTGGATAAGATTCTTCTATATCTATATCTGCAGAAGCTCTAGAAGATTTACATATTCCTTCTACTATTTCCCTTAATCTTTCTTTTGCAAAAGCTCTATCTTCTTTATTCATAGTCCTTATAACACCACTTATAACTACTTCTTCAGGTATTATATTTTGTGCTGTTCCGCCATGAATACTTCCAACAGTTATTACTGCTGGATTAGCTGTATTTATTTCTCTACTAACTATAGTCTGCAATGCTAATACTATATGACTAGCTATAACTACTGGATCTACTGTTGTGTGTGGATAAGCACCGTGTCCACCTGCCCCCTTAATCTTTATAGTAAAGGGATTTGAGGCTGCATTCACTACTCCATCCTTTAACATAATAGTTCCACATTCTAAATTTTCTTCTACATGAAGACCACAGACACAATCTACTCTCGGATTTTCTAATACTCCCTCTTCAATCATAAATCTTGCTCCACCTATAGTTTCTTCTGCTGGCTCAAAAAGCAGTTTAACATTACCACTAAATAAGTGCTTGTAATTATTTAATATTTTAGCTGCTCCTAATAAAATAGTAGTATGTCCATCATGTCCACATGCATGCATTCTACCTTCCACTTTAGAAGAATATTCACAACTTTTTTTATCTATAATTGGAAGCCCATCTATGTCTCCTCTTAAGGCTATTGTCTTATTATCCTTAATATTATCTTCTTTTGTTCCTCTTATAATTCCACAAATACCTGTTTTTGCTACTTCTTTATATTCGATACCCTCATTTTTCAAAAAGTTTTTTATAAACTTAGAGGTTTCATATTCCTCCATACCTAACTCTGGATGTTGATGTAAAGTTCTTCTTATATTAATCAATTCATTTTTTATGCTTATTGCTTCATTTTTAAAATTCATAACTTTGCCCCCTTTAATGTATTTCTATGTATTATTACCTAACTCCAGAAAACTTGTATATTGTCCCCATCTTGCAACTTTTCTGTATAGCCTACTTTGTTCCCATTTAATATTAAATTTATTATACCTTTTGCTTCGCTTAAATCAAAAGAAACATAATTAAAAATATCAACAAATATATAATCTTTTTTTCCGTATAATTTTATTTTAGCATCATTAAAGTATACTTCTATTTCTGTAGTATCTATAATTTTTTCTTCGGTTTTATCTGACTTTTCGTAAGTTATTAGCCTATCATTTTCATTAATAATATATTTATCATTTACAGTTACATTATCTTTTTTAATATTTACTTCCTTGTTTATTATATATTTCTTTAAGTCCCCAATAGTTTTAGGAAGAATTATATTAATATCATCATTTTCTTTTATAAGATAATTTAAACCTTCTTTATTTTCATTAACTAGAATAATTGGCTCTAAATTTACTATCTCATTATCAAGATAAAAACTTATACTATTAAATCCCTTAATCTCATCAATTATCTTAGGACTTGCATCTTTCCCTAAAACAGCATATGATATTTCAATCTTATCTCCTGATTTTATAATTTTATCTAAGCTTTCTATACTGTCATTAACTTTAATTTTAGGACTTCTTCCTCTTTCACCAAATGCTATTCTTTTTACTCCGTTTAATTTATATCTTAAGTTTTTACCATTCTTTGTAATTAACATATTAGGATTTATTCCTGCATGAATTATAGCATCCATAACAGTATGATTATGTGAATTAAATAAGGTAACTTCTGTACTATTTAATGTAACTTCGATAAAATCATTATCTCCATTTTTTATAGATGTTAATGCTATACCTAATACAGTTACACCTGCTGAGCCTAAATTGTTATCACTAATACAATTTTCTATAGCATTTCTATCCTTAATTGCTATTCTTTGAATTGGTATATTTAGTATCTCACTAAGCTCATTTATAAGTCCTGGAGTATGAGCCCCTCCTCCCACTAAAAACAATGCACTTGGAGGTTTATTAGCATTTAGTTCAATTATTTTAGTTCCTATGGATTCTGCTATTTTCTTAACTATAGGCTTTATGCTCTTAAGTATATTTTCTGACTTTACAATATTATCTAAGCCTATAACATCTGTATATGTAACTTCATCACTTAATAATAAATTTCTTTTTATGTATTCAGCTGTATTAAAATCTACCAAGCATTCTTGAGCTATGGCTTCTGTTACTTCATCACCAGCCTGTGGAACCATACCATAAGATGATATACTGTCTTTAGAACTTATTGCTATATCTGATGTACCTGCTCCTATATCCACTAAAGCTATATTTAGAAGTCTTAATTTTTGTGGAACTACTGCTTCAATAGCTGCAATTGGTTCCAAAGTCAAATTATTAACTCTTAATCCAACTTTATTCATTACTGAATATAATGAATCCACTACTGAACGTGGTAAGAATGTTGCTATTGTCTCAACCTTTGCTTCCTCACCTTTATGTCCAACTAAATTAGAAATAACAAAGCCATTTAAAAAGTAGCTTTTCACTGAATATCCTACGCAATATAATCTACCTTCTGTAGTCTTATTTATTTCATTTTCTGCTGCCTTTAAAGATATTAATTCTAAGCTTTTCACATCTTCCTTAGTTATCTCATCATCACTATTTAAATTTAATATACCTTCTGAATTAATTGTTTTAAGAAATCTTCCAGCTGCAGCAATTGAAACATCTAAAAGTTTAATTCCTATTTCTGATTCAATTTCGCTTACAATTTTCTTAACTCCCTTAGCAACTAAATCAATATCATGAATTTGGCCATCTATCATTGCTCTTTCTTCATGCTCTAAGTACTTTTCACAAATTACTTTGAATTTATTATCTTCAATTATTCCAACAGTTCCTATTAATGATCGGGTTCCCACATCTAGTGCAAATTTAACCTTACTTAAATTTACATTCTCCATATACTACACCTCATAATTTATACTATAGCTTTCATATCCTTTTATTGCCATAATAAAATTATACAGCCTAATGCCTAATTAGTGAACTATTACTTATCTATTGTGATAAGATTATTTTCCATCAATACCCTAATCGAAAAACTTTTAGGTATTTTATCTCCAAAATCTACTCTTATAATATCTTTATTAACTTCTAATACTCTACCTCTTCCATAAGCCTTATGGGAAATCATATCATTAGTCTTTATTCCGTAATCTTCATTTGTTTCTATTTCTTTAAATTTACCTTCTATAACAAATCTAGAAGCGTCCTTAAATTTCCCTCTTTGCGTTTTAGGAGAAAATATATATAAATTATCTATAGCTCTAGTTATTCCAACATAGAAAAGCCTTCTCTCCTCTTCTATATTTTCATCCATAGCTGATCTGTGAGGAATTGTTTCTTCATTTGCATTAATTAGGAATACATTCTTAAATTCCATTCCTTTTGTAGGAATGTTAACTTATATTTTTTATAATTATTTAAATTTTATAACCATAATTAGAATTATGTAGATTCACATCAACATGTTATTTGCATTTTCATCCATAGTAGAATAAATCAAATTTCAATTATTATATTCTACCAT
>JAEZAL010000069.1 GCA_023427705.1 Bacillota bacterium
CAATAACACTTTTCCTTTCACAAAAAGCAAAAAAAGTGTATGGAGTTGAAATTATAGAACCAGCAATTATTAATGCAAGAGAAAATGCAAGAATTAATAATATAGATAATGCAGAATTCTTTGTAGGGAAATCAGAAGAAATAATACCACAATTAATTAATAAGGGTATTAAACCAGAAGTTATAGTAGTAGATCCACCAAGAAAAGGTTGCGATATAAAACTATTAGAATCAATAGGTAATGCAAAACCTAACAGAGTTGTATATGTTTCTTGTGACCCAAGTACATTATCTAGGGATTTGAAGATATTAGAGGGAAAAGGATATAGAACAGAAATCGTTCAGCCAGTAGATATGTTCCCTCATACAAGCCATGTGGAGACAGTTGCTTTAATGTATAAAGAATAAATAATATAAGTAAGGTTTTAATAAGAGTATCCAATGAAGGATTCTCTTATTTTTTTATAATAATTCTTTAATGGACTTTTTAATAGTTTAGATGTAATATACAATTAATAACAAATTTGGGTTATTTAGATGAAGGTATATGGTTAGATTACCTTAATAAATTGGGGATTTATGGGGGGGATAAGATACAATGAAAGAGTTTAAAAAATATAAGATAAAAAGTTGCTTGATAAAACAGAATTCAGAGATAGTTCTAGAGTATTACAGCAATGAAAAGGTTGCGAATAAATTACAGAAGATTAATTCCTGCACAAAAAGCTTCGCTGGAACACTTGTAGGTATATGCCTTGATCGTGGACTGATAGAAGATATTGATATTCCAATTAAGTACTATTTTCCTGAAATTATAGGAAATGATACTGATAATAGAAAACAACGTATCACCCTGCGTCATCTTCTTAGTATGAGTGAAGGTCTTGATTGGCCAGAATTCGGAGAATGGAACTGTTTTGCACCAATGGCCTACAGCAAGGATATCTTGAACTTTGTTCTATCTAGACCAATGGTGTCAGAACCAGGAGAAAAAATGAATTACAATTCTGGTGATTCTTATATTATTGGTGAGATAGTTGCAAAAGTAACTGGAATGAAGCTGGTGGATTTCGCAGAAAAAGAGTTGTTTATGCCACTTGGTATTAAAGATATACAATGGCTTGAACGTGACGGTCATGCTCTTTGTGCTGATGGATTACGTATGAAGACTTCGGATATGATAAAGTTAGGCGAATTATATATGAACGGAGGTATTTTTAACAGCTGTCGTATAGTTTCTGAAGAGTGGATTCAAGAAGCTCTTACTCCACGCTATCTTACTTACGAATATATAGGAAGCTACTGCTACCACTGGTGGTATACTGAATTCAGCCTTAGGATTGGTAAAACACCAGTCAGCTTTGCCTTGGGCTATCATGGTCAGTTTATTGTCATAATTTCTTCACTGAAAATTGTAGCTGCAATAACTAGTGAAGTGAATGATTCTATGATGCCCATCAGAGTGTTGGAAAAGTATATAGATTCAATTATTTGAAGATAATTTTTAGCACAGAGATATAAATATGTTAACTATATATAAATAGAACTGAACATATAAAATATATGCCGGCTGAGATGAGATTTTAACTTTGGCCGGCATTTTATTTGAAAATAATTACTATAATATGCAAGTTAACTTAAAGTTAATATTTCTACCACTCTATAGAGCTTCTTTGAGTTGACCAATAAGCTTTTGCCTCTTTTTCAAGTTTTTTAAGTCTAGTATAATAGTCAGGAAACTCACTTAGATGAGCGAGGGCTATTTTGCCAGTTATAAGTGGATTATCATTGGTTACGTTTGTAGGATAATATTTTCTTCCGTGTTCTAACTCTGTATCTAGTCCCATTCTAAATTGTTCAAGATCAAACTTTTCTTTACTAAAATCAATTCCAAGTTCTTTTGCAATTTGTGCAGCTTCAGCTACTGTAAAATTAGCTTTATTTTGAAGAGTTATGTTTCCTGAATTTATATTGTTAGTTGAAACTTTACTTTGTGAGTTTAGATAAAGAATATAGTCATATTTGTGTGCATGCTTTAATTCATCTGTTAATATTTCAAATAACATATCTCTATGGTATCTATCAGGAATGCCTGCACGTATATCTCTATATTTTTCAACTGCACTAAGTTCACCAAATTTAGCTTTTTTTATTCCGTCAATATATGATTGTGGTTTTTCAAAAGTAACATTAGTTTCTGAAGGCACGCTCATACCTGTGTAAAAATCATATATTTCTCGGAAGTACTTATTGTGCTTTCTTTCATCATCTCTTATGGTAGTAATTATATTTTTTTCTTCTATAGTTGGTGCTAAAGAAAGTAGATAATCATAAAAAAGTTCATCCTCTTTTTCTCCATTAATTGCTTCTTTTACTAAAGCTAATGATTGGTCTAAGCTTTTATATGATTTCTCCATTTCATGTATCCTAAAATGATTTTGGGGAACAAAGTCGGGTAAAGAATAATACATTATATCCTCCTGTTAAAATGTAGATTACATTATTATTATATGGAAATGGGGAGGGGGTGCTACATCAGTAGATACATAATTTGAGTAAAATATAGTAGTATTAAGTATATGTATACAGCTATATGTATAATAAAAGGTTTGAAAAATAAAATTAAATTTAGACAATAGTAACAGTGCAATAGAGTAATATTTATTTTATTGCACTGTTTTTAGATAAAGCACGATAAATAAAATATGGGTGAAATAATTTGTAGTTATCATATTTAACATATAACAATACACTTACATTTATTTATTAATTAAATATATAAAAAATAATTATTAAAAATAGGGAGCGGAAAATTAATTGAATGCGTCTAATAAGTGTAAGCAACATAACAAGTGAAAGGAGGTAACTTATGAATTCCCTTTCGGTACCAAAGGAGAATAAATCAGTTAAAGGACAGAATATAGAAAGTGAAATCCAAAGATTAATGGATACTTACGGTAACGATGTACTAAGAACATCTTATATGTATCTGAAAAACTTACAAAATGCTGAGGATGCTTTCCAAGAAGTGTTTATTAAGGTTTTTAATAAGCTTGAAAGCTTTAAAGGGGAAAGTAGTGAAAAAACATGGATAATTAGAATAACAATTAATGTATGCAAAGATATGCTACGTAGTTCATGGCTTAAGAGAGTGATGCTTACTGATAAGTTAAAAGATAAGAATTTATATATAGGAATTGAAAGTAGAATTATTAAAATAGAAGAAAATAAAATTTTATTTGAAGAGGTAATGGCCCTATCACATCGATTTAAAGAGGTTATAATACTTTATTACTATCATAATTTCAATACAGCAGAAATAAGTAATATTTTGAATGTAGCTGAAGGAACTGTAAGAAGTAGATTACACAGAGGAAGAGAAATTCTTAGAACCAAGTTAGGAGGGAGGATTGATTGGAGTGAATAAAATGAGGGACTTTAAAAATATAGCAGATGATATCATGAAGGATATAAAAGTTAATGAAGAGCTTAAGGAAAAGACTTTAAGTAAATGTCTGAAGAAAAAATATAGGCCAATTAATAAATTAATGATAGCAGCTGCTTTATTTCTCTTAATTATTAGAATAACAAATGTATCTCATATCCTGCCATTAAAGAATCAACAAAATCAAGATGATACTCCTGAAAATAATATTATGAGTGTTGATGGTATTGAGTCAACTCCAGAGAACTCTATTAGTAATATACCGAGTGAAGAAGAGAAAAATTGGGTTATCGATACACTAGATAGTGCAAAAAGAGATTTTGGGAATAATTTTAGTATACCTACTTATATTACACAAAACTATAAACTTCAAGAGATTAATGCATGGGGGTTTGATGAGGGAGAGGCAAATAAAATTATTCTTAGTTACTTTTCAGGAGAGAAAAGTTTTATGATTACTCAAGATAAAACTCAAATAGAAAATGAATATGTTAATTATGAGAAAGTTGATATAAATGGAAATGTTGGATTATTAAGTATAAATAAATCAATTGATAGCGAAAATGAATATAGCATGAATACAGAATTATATTGGTCTAAGAATAACATTTATTATTCAATAAAAGGATTAATAACACAAGAAGAGGCTATAAAAATTGCGAAATCTATGAAAATATAAAATGAATTGGAGGCATGATTTTATGAGAAGATTTAAGTTTTTAGGTGCTTTTATTCTAGGGATAGGTATAGCTTCATTATCATCAAATATAACAATGGCAGAAACAAATAAAGATGAAAAAAATTCAAATTACATTATTGAAATAGCAGTTGTTGATGAGGAGTTAGCAAAGAAGCAAGAAGAAATTGAATATATTCTATTTAATACAAACAATAAGGAAATTGAATCAAAAGGATTTAAGGTATTAAGTACTGGTATGGTCAATAAGTTTGTTGAGGTTAGAATAGAACCTTATAATGAAGAAAATGCTGAATACCTATATGGTATTCTTGGAAGAGATAAGGTTAAAGTAGTAGGAGAACAAGGTTTAGTAGCTGAAACACCTTATGATTCTGAACTAAGTCCAACATTTTCAGCAACAGCAATTAATGAGGAGATGCTAAACAAACAAAGAGAAATTGATCTATATGTATTTGATAGTCATAAAGATGAAATTGATGAAAAGGGATTTAAGGTTACGCATACAGAACCACTTGATAATTATGTTGAGATAGGTATTATGCCTTATAATGAAGAGAATGCTGAGTATCTATACAATGTTTTGGGGAGAGATATTATCAAAGTAGTAGAAGGAATACAGCCAATAATAATAGGAGATGAACAAACTGAAATTAATATTCCACAAACTAATATTCAGAAAGCAGGAGAGAAGTCAAATAAGTTAGTGATACCTTTACTAATAGCTTCTATTTGTGTACTTGGTGGAGTTATTTTTTTTATAAGTAAGAGAAAATTTAATTATAAAAGATAGATTTAGAAATATAAGTAGTAGCAAGTAATTATACTTGCTACTATTTTGATTTTTTTACCTAAAATTATAAAAATAATTTAGACTTGTAAGTAGGATATTTCAATATTTTATAGGGGGAATAATTGCGTGGAGAAATTTGTATATTTAAATAATATAATGTAAAATATAGATATAAATATTTTACCATAAGGAGGGCAACTATGAAAAAGAGAGGGTTTTTAATTATTTTACTTGTTACATTATTACTAGTAGGTTGTGGGGGAAAAACTAATAATGAAATTAGTAATAATAACCCAAATAATGAATTAGTTTCAGAAAACAATGAAGAGGTAGTTTATGAATATGATGATATTATAAATGAAAAATTAGGAGTTCAGATAACATACCCATTAGATGTCTTTACTTATAATGATAACTCTAATGAAAGTAATAGTATAAGTTTTATGGGAGATATTGATAAATCAGGAGAAACTCCAAACATATTTTTATCAATATCTATAAGTGAATATAATTTAAAGGATACAGAAGAAGGATTAAAACTACAGGCTTTTTCAGAAAATATAGAAGTTGAAGATATGGTTATTGGAAAAGACTCAATATCTGCAAGAAGAATAAAAGTATCTGAAGGAAATAATCAAGGGAGAATGGTATATTATTATATTTTAGAAAGAGAAGATGATAAAAGCACATATATAATTGAAGTAGATACAATTTCTGATGATAAAGGGAATGAAAAATATATAGATGAATTTAAAAAAATGATAGAGAGTTTTAGCTTTATAAATAAAGAAGTTAATAAAGAAAATATAGAAGAAGTAACAAATAAGGAAATGGGATTTTCTTTTTCTGTTAGTAAGGACTTCTTTTCAAAACTAATTAGTAGTGGTACTAATACATCTTACTCTAAGGAGTTTCAAGCTGAGTTAGATGAAGAATCTTATTATGTAAATATTAGTGGTGTAAAACAAGAATTATTCACTATATATAGAATTCCAAAGAAGTTTACAGAAGATGAGCTTAAAAATATTAATCCTAATATGATTTATTTAGCTAGTAATTCATCACAAACATTTACTATGATATATTCTGAAAAACCAGATGATTCATTGAGTGATAAAGGAGGTAGTGAATTTTATAATTTAATGGATAATGAAGTTCCTACTGTAGCTAAGAGTTTCATGATTAATAACAATTAAATTACAATAATAAAAACTCTCATATTAATTATGGGAGTTTAATTTTATATAGGGGGATTATAATTTACTTAAAAAGTATTTGTATTTTATACGTGAAATTAATTATAAATATAAATTAATAATCAATCTTGAGAAGTGCTTAGTTTAATATATAGTGATAGACAAAATAATTTGTTGAATTAGGTAATATTTGTATATTATACTTAATGTGTAATATTAATTCAGGATATATCTATGGGAGATAGTAAATAAAAATATATAAAGGGGA
>JAEZAL010000131.1 GCA_023427705.1 Bacillota bacterium
TACCTATTGCAATAGCAGGTAAACTATCTGTTAATAAGTTTATAAATAGTAAATGTACTGCATGGAATGGCATTGGTAAAGCCATTATTGAAGCATATAATACTGATAATATACCAGAAGTATTACCGGATAATAAGAATTTAATAGAGTTTTTAATATTCTTATAAATATTTCTTCCGTTAGCTACTGATTTAACGATAGTAGCGAAGTTATCATCTGTTAATATTACTGATGCAGCATCTTTTGATACTTCAGTACCTGTGATTCCCATTGCAATACCTATATCAGCTTGTTTAAGTGCTGGAGCATCATTAACACCATCACCAGTCATAGCAACAATTTCATTTCTGTCTTGCCAAGCTCTAACTATTCTTATTTTATGTTCAGGTGAAACCCTTGCATAAACTGAAATATGCTCTACATTTTCTTTTAATTCTTCATCAGACATCTTGTCCAATTCTACACCTTCGATAGCTTTATCGCCATCTCTTAAAATTCCGATTTGACTAGCTATAGCAGAAGCAGTAATTTTATGGTCACCAGTAATCATAACTGGTTTAATTCCAGCTGTTATACAATCTTTAACTGCTTGAGCTGATTCTGCTCTTGGTGGATCTATCATTGATATAAGACCGATAAATGTATAATTATTTTCATCATCTAAGCTTAATGATTTAGATGGTTCAAATTCCTTATAAGCAAATGCTAAAACTCTTAAACCACTTTGAGATAATTGTTTATTAGCATTTATTATATTTTGTTTATCTTCATAAGTTATATCTCTTACACCAGAAGAAGTCTTTATTTTAACTATTCTATCTAATAATACATCAAAGGCACCCTTAGTAAATAATAAGTTTTTATTATCAAATTTATGAAGGGTACTCATAAGTTTTCTATCAGAATCAAATGGTAATTCAGCTAATCTTTCATAAGAGTTCCTAATTTCTAATTCGTCTAAAGATAATTTATGACCTAAATAAACAAGAGCAACTTCTGTTGGATCACCTATTTCAACTCCATTTTTAGAAGTAGAATCATTACATAAAATTGAACTATTAATTAAGTAGCTAGCTAATTCATCTTTAAGGTTTATTTCTTCACCATCAATTAATTTATTATCAAAAAATACTTTTTTTACTGTCATCTTATTTTGTGTTAAAGTTCCTGTTTTATCTGAACAAATTACAGATACTGAACCTAAACCTTCAACAGCTCTAAGTTTTTTTACTATAGCATTTTCTTTAGCCATTTTTTGAGTTCCAAGAGCTAGTACAATTGTTACGATTGAGCTTAAAGCTTCTGGAATAGCAGCAACAGCTAAAGCAACAGCAAACATAAGAGAATCTAATAGAGTAGTTCCTCTATAAAGACTAAGTCCAAATACTACTATACAAACTGCAAAAATACCTATAGCTAATTTTTTACTAAAATCATCTAAACTAATTTGAAGAGGAGTTTGCTTTTCTTGAGTTTCTTCCATTAAGTTAGCAATTTTACCTATTTCAGTACTCATTCCAGTAGCAGTAACTACTACTAAAGCTCTACCATAAGTAACTAAAGAACCTGAAAATACCATGTTCTTTTGATCACCAAGAGCAATTTCTTCTTTATCAATAGTATCAATAAATTTATTTACGCTTTCAGATTCTCCTGTAAGAGAACTTTCATTTACTTGAAGTGAGAAATTTTCAATTATTCTACCATCGGCAGAAATCATATCACCTGCTTCTAATATTAATATATCTCCAGGAACTATTTCTTTAGAAGGTATTTCTACCTTTTTGCCATTTCTGTATACCTTAGCAGATGGTGACGATAAAGCTTTTAAGCTATCTAATGACTGTTCTGCTTTAAAGTGTTGTACAGTTCCAAGAATTGCATTAAGGATAATTACTGCAAAAATAACAAGTGTACTTTCTAAATTACCTGTTATAGCTGATATAATAGCAGCAGCAATTAATATTAGAACTAACAGATCCTTAAATTGATTAAGAAAAACTTGTAAAACAGTGGCTTTCTTTTTTTCTGTCAATTGATTAAGTCCAAACTTTTCAGTATTAAGACTTACTTGGTTGTCCTCTAACCCTTTTTTCGAAACATTAAATTCTTTTAACACTTCTTCGTAGGACATTGAAAAATACTTTTTCATTAATACTTCCTCCAAACATTTAGAATAATTTTGAATTAAATTTATGAGTCTATAGATAATTCCTATAAAAAAAGAGACTCTTAATACAATTTTCATTTCAATAAAAAACTGTATTAAAAGTCTCGTAACCAAATTGGTATATAACACCAGACCTAATGGCCGCGAATGTTGATGTTATATTTTTTACTACTCCCTCTTAATGGAAATATTCAAATTATAATATAATTTTAGATGTAATATTAAAAAAAGTCAAGTTATTATTTTAAGATTACATTTATTAATTATAAAAACAATCCTACTTATCAATTTCCTGTTTTGGTGAACTTTTTCTATATAATTTTGGTGTTGAATTAGTGATTTTAACAAAGTTTCTATTAAAAGATCTAATACTTGAATATCCACATGAATAAGCAATATCTGTAATTGTATCATCAGTATTTTTTAATAAATACATTGAATAATTTATCCTGTTTTCATTAATAAAATCTATAAATGATACTCCTAAAGTGTTATTAAGATATTTAGATAAATAAGTATAACTATATCCAAACTTTTTAGCTATATCTTTAAGTGAAATATCCTTAGTGAAATTTTCTTGGATATAGTTTAATGTTTTATGTAATAATTCATAATCATTTTTATTGTTTTCAACTATATTAGAATTATTTAGTATCTCTGAACAAATAAGATATAAATATCCTTTCATTTCTAATAAACTTTTAGTACTTTTAAATACTTTATTTATAATTAGTGTTTCGATATCGTTAGGCAAAGTAAACACAGGGTTATCTAAAAACTTTTCATGAAGCATATTATGAAAAGTCCTAACATATTCAGGAGAAAAAACGCAGATATATGAATCAGAATTATTTTTTGTAATAAAAGAATGTATTTCATATGGGAGTATTAAAATGCATTCATTTTCATGTACTTGAAATATTCTATTATTAATACTAACTTGAAGACTTCCGCTTTTTACATAAACAAGTTCAAAACTTCTATGTAAGTGCTTAGGAAAATCAAAATTATAATTATGATAATTAGCTAAAGTATTATTTTCTCCAAAATGATGAGACTCATATGTTAACATAATAAATCCTCCTATTAATAAATTTTGCCTATAATAATATATTTTACATTTATTTAATTAAAATGACTAGATATATACATTTAAATTGGAATAAATTATGAAAATATGATGGTAAATCCTATAAATAAACCTATTAATAAGACAAATATTGTCTATAAATAGATAATTAATTTCTTGTTAGCATCTGATAATAGTAGGTATCATATAAGTATAAGAAATTAAAAGGGAAGTTTTATTTAATAGGGAGGTCTTATTATGAATAAGGAAAATAGAATGACGCATGAAGAAGCTTTAGCAAGAGCTAAAGAATTAGTGGCAAAAATGACATTGCAAGAAAAAGCATCACAATTAACATATAATGCAGCACCAATAGACCATCTAAATATTCCAAGATATAACTGGTGGAACGAAGGATTACATGGAGTTGCAAGAGCTGGTACAGCTACTATATTCCCACAAGCTATTGGACTAGCTGCTATGTTTGATGAGAAATTATTACAGGAAGTTGCAAATGTAATATCTACAGAAGCACGTGCAAAATATAATGAAAATGTTAAAAAGGATGACAGAGATATCTATAAGGGAATAACATTATGGTCACCTAATATAAATATATTTAGAGATCCAAGATGGGGACGTGGACATGAAACTTACGGAGAAGACCCATATTTAACATCTAAGCTTGGAGTAGCATTTATAAATGGACTTCAAGGAGATGGAAAGTATTTGAAGACAGCTGCTTGTGCAAAACATTTTGCAGTTCATAGTGGACCAGAAGGATTAAGACATGAATTTGATGCTATTGTAAATGAAAAGGATTTAAATGAAACTTATTTACCAGCTTTTGAAGAAGCAGTAAAAGAAGCAGATGTTGAAACAGTAATGGGTGCTTATAATCGTACAAATGGAGAACCTTGCTGTGGAAGCAAAACCTTATTAAAAGATATATTAAGAGGAAAATGGAATTTTAAAGGACATGTAGTTTCTGATTGCTGGGCAATAGCAGATTTCCACTTATATCATAATGTAACAAGTACAGCTACAGAATCAGCAGCTTTAGCTATAAAAAATGGATGCGATTTAAACTGTGGTAATATATATCTTCAAATGTTATTAGCATATAAAGAAGGATTAGTTACAGAAGAAGATATAACAATAGCTGCAGAAAGATTAATGGCTACAAGAATAAGACTAGGTATGTTTGATGAAGATTGTGAATTCGATAATATACCTTATGAAGTAAATGATTGTGAAGCACATAATGAGCTTTCTTTAGAAGCATCAAGAAAATCAATGGTTTTACTTAAGAATGATGGCATATTACCAATGGATAAATCAAAATTAAAATCTATTGCTGTAATAGGACCAAATGCAGATAGTCAAATTATGCTTAAAGGAAATTATTCAGGTACAGCCTCAAAGTATACAACTATTCTTGAGGGAGTACATGAAGCTGTAAATAAGGGTACAAGAGTATATTATTCAGAAGGAAGTCATTTATATAAAGATAGAGTAGAAAATTTAGCTAAGCCTAATGATAGAATAGATGAAGCTGTTTCAGTAGCAGAAATATCAGATGTAGTAGTATTATGCTTAGGATTAGACTCTACAATTGAAGGAGAGCAAGGAGATACAGGAAATAGTGAGGCAGCAGGGGATAAGGGAGATCTTAATCTACCAAAAAGCCAACAAATTTTACTTGAAAGTGTTTTAAATACTAATAAGCCTGTTATAGTAGTTTTAGGCTCTGGAAGTGCGCTTACACTTAATGGATTAGAAGAAAAATGTGCTGCAATATTACAAGCGTGGTATCCAGGAAGCCATGGAGGAACTGCAGTGGCAGAATTATTATTTGGAGAATACTCACCAAGTGGAAAATTACCAGTAACATTCTATGAAAATACAGATGATCTTCCAGACTTTACTGATTACTCAATGAAGGGAAGAACTTATAGATATGTTGAAACAGAAGTTTTATATCCATTTGGATATGGATTAACTTATTCAAAAGTAGAATTAGGAAACTTAAATGTAGAAGAGATAAAAGAAGATTTTGAATATGTGAAAGTAAGTGTAGATGTTACAAATATAGGAAACTACGATACTGATGAAGTAATTCAACTTTACTTAAAAGATTTAGAATCAGAATATGCTGTATTAAATCATAGCTTAGTTGCCTTTAAGCGTATTCACTTAAATAAAGGCGAAACTAAGACTGTAAATCTTGAAATAAGAAGAAAAGAGTTTGAAGTAGTAAATAATGAAGGTAATAGAGTTTTAGATAGCAAGAAATTTAAATTATTTGCAGGTGTATCTCAACCAGATTTAAAGAGTGTTGAATTAGTAGGGGTAAAACCTTTAGAAAAGGAAATTTGCATAAATAATTAATAAGAAGTTTAATAATAAAAGAGGTAGATTCATTTTGATATGCTCCCATTATAGTAGACAGTTAAAATAATAAAACTGTTCTATAATGGGAGGATTTTTTTATGTCAAGAAAGTCAAAAGTATCAACCGAGATAAAATTCCAAGCTGTTGAAGATTATTTGAGAGGTGTAAAAAGTTTATATGAAATAAGTGATGAACTAAATGTAAATAAAAGCGCTGTTGCAGCTTGGGTCCGTAAGTATAAAACCTTTGGTAAGGAAGGTTTATTAAATAAAGGATATAATACATCATATGATGTTCAAGTTAAAACTAAAGCAGTTATTGATTATCTTGATGGCAAAGGATCATTAGATGATATTTGTATTAAATATAAGATAAGTGCTATTGGTATTCTCCAGCAATGGATTAAGAAGTATAATGGTCATAAGATATTTAAATCTCATTCAAATAAAGGAGATAAAATTATGACTAACGGAAGAAAAACAACTTATGAAGAAAGAATTGAAATAGTATCATTTTGTATTGCTAACGCTCACGATTATAATTTAACTGCTGATAAATTTAATGTTTCATATCAACAAGTTTATACTTGGGTAAAAAAATACAATAAGGATGGATATAACGCGCTAGTCGATAGACGCGGTAAAAATAAAACATTTGAAGAATTAAGTGAATCAGAAAAGTTCTCTGCACAATTAAAGCTTTTAGAAGCAGACAATAGACGTTTAAAAATGGAGAATGATTTCTTAAAAAAATTAGAAGAGATAGAAAGGAGGTAGATAAATACACTATTTCATCTACAAATAAGTATATTGCAATTAAAGAATTACATGAATTAGGGTATTCAATATCTGAACTATGTAAATGTGCTGAAGTTGGGCGTGCTTCTTATTATAAGTGGTTAAATCATTCCGCAACTAAAAGAGAGAAAGAAAATAAAGTTATTTTAGATGAAATTATTGAATTATACTCAGAAGTTAGAGGAATTTATGGCTATCGCCGTATAACATTAAATATAAATAAGATACTAAATTCAAACTATAATCATAAGCGTATCTACAGGCTTATGAAGTCTGTAAAACTTACTGCTGTTATTAGGAGAAAAAAGAAAAGATATATTCAAAGTACTCCACAAATTACAGCTGAAAATATATTAAATAGAGAGTTTGTAGCTAATAATCCAAATGAAAAATGGCTAACAGATGTTACTGAATTTAAGATGACTAACGGAAGCAAAGCTTATTTAAGTGCAATACTAGATCTCGGAGATAACAGTATTATTTCGTATGTATTAGGTAAGTCTAATAATAATAAATTAGTTTTTGATACCTTAGACAAAGCTATTGAAGTGAATCCGACAGCAACGCCACTATTCCATAGTGATCGCGGATTCCAATATACATGTAAAACATTCAAGATCAAATTAAATAAAATTAACGCAGTTCAAAGTATGTCTAGGGTAGGTAGATGTATTGATAATGGACCTATGGAGTCTTTTTGGGGGACTTTAAAATCAGAAATGTACTATCTAAGAAAGATTTCAACCTTTGAAGAACTTGAACAAGCTATTGATGAATATATAAAGTTTTATAATACAAAAAGATTACAAAAGAAACTAAAAGGTATGGCTCCTAATGAATATAGAAGCCACAACTTAGTAGCATAATTTTATATTATTTACCCTGTCTACTTGACAGGGGGCAGTTCAATTAATAGTTACTAGCTTATTTTTAATATAAGGGAATATAGAATTTATATAGGAAAATATCTGGAATTTATTGGGTTTTATTA
>JAEZAL010000196.1 GCA_023427705.1 Bacillota bacterium
GAAAGGGCATATAGTAATTATCAAAAGGAAGTTAAGTTACAAGAAGAATTTGAAATAGAGAATGTACTACTTATAGTAGATGGAAGAGCTGATGGAATCATAATTGAAGATGATTATATATACATAGAAGAGATAAAATCTACAATGAAATCACTTATACTAATAGATGAAGATTATAATGAGTTACATTGGGCGCAAGCTAAGTTTTATGCATATATATATTCTAAGCAAAATGAATTAAAAAACATTAAAGTAAGGCTAAGTTATTTTAATTTAGAAACAGAAGAAGTAAAAAGTTTTGATAAAGATTTTACAATAGAAGACTTAAAAGTTTTTGTTTTTAATATTATTAATGAATATAAAAAGTGGGTTATATTAAAATCTAAATTATTGCAAGAAAGAAATGAAAGTATAAAATTTTTAAAATTCCCTTTTGAAAGCTATAGAAAGGGTCAAAAGGAGTTAGCAGTAACTTGCTTTAATACTATAAAAGAAAAAGCAGTTCTATTTGCACAAGCACCAACGGGCATAGGTAAAACTATGTCTACAATTTTCCCAGCAGTAAAATCATTAGGAGAAAATAGGGGACAGAGGGTAGTCTACTTAACAGCTAAGACAATAACAAGGACTGTTGCAGAAGAATCCATTAATAAGCTTAAGTATAATGGCTTAAAGTGTAAGACAATAACACTAACAGCAAAAGAAAAAATTTGTTTTAAAGAGAAAACAAAATGTAATCCTGAAAATTGTGAATATGCATTAAATTATTATGATAAAGTAAATGATGCTATTTTTAATATGATTAAGGAAGAAGATACTTTTACCAGAGAGAAGATAGAGGAATATGCTAAAAAAGAGAAGTTATGTCCCTTTGAGCTTTCGCTAGATTTAAGTATATGGTGTGATTTAATTATTTGTGATTACAATTATGCATTTGACCCAAGAGCAAGATTAAAAAGGTTTTTTGAAGATGATATTGATAATAACATATTACTTGTGGATGAAGGACACAATCTTGTGGATAGATCCAGAAATATGTTTAGTGCAGAAATATATAAAGATAAAATTTTAAATGTAAGCAAAATTATTAAAGGAAAAGCGCCTAATTTATATAAAGCTCTTAATTCTATAAATAAATATTTAATTGGAATTAGGAAAGAAGTTCAAGAAGCAGAAGTCAATAGTATATATATAAAAGAGGAATATAAAGATTTATATAAGTTACTTAGAATTTTTATGAAGGAATGTGATGAATATTTAATAAAAGCAGTTAATACAGAAGGGTATGATGAAATTAGAGATCTTTATTTTGAAATAAGAGCATTTATTTCAATATCAGAACTTTATAGCAAAGAATATGTAACTTTAGTAGAGATAAATAAAAATGATGTAAAGGTAAAATTGTTTTGTGTTAATCCTTCTAAAAATTTATCTAAGATAGTTCAAGGAAGTTATTCAACAATAATATTTTCAGCTACATTAACACCTATTAATTATTATATTGATTTACTTGGAGGAAATGAAAAGAGCTATAGAATGAAGCTTCAATCTCCTTTTAAGAAAGAAAATTTAAAGGTATACGGTCATCCTTTAAATATGAGATTTAGGCAGAGAGAAAATAATATAGACAACCTGTGTAATTTAATTTATAACTTTAAAGAAGAAGTATTGGGAAATTATATGGTATTTTTACCATCATATCAATACTTAAATCAAACCTTTGAAAGATATAAAGAATTATATGGTGAAGAAAATGTGATTTGCCAAGGAGAAGTATTAAGTGAAGAGCAGAGAGAAGATTTTTTAAAGTCTTTTCAAGAAGGTTCAAATATATTAGCTTTTTGTGTTATAGGTGGAGTTTTTTCAGAGGGGATAGACTTACCAGGCAAAAGATTAATAGGAAGCATAATAGTAGGAGTTGGATTTCCTAAGATATCTAATGAGGGTGATATAATTAGAGATTATTATGAAGAAAAGGGATTTGACTATGCATATATATACCCAGGGATAAATAAGATTATGCAAGCAGCCGGAAGAGTTATAAGAACAGAGACAGATAAGGGGAGAATATTGCTTATAGATGATAGATATTATACATTAAAATATAGAAGTTTACTTCCGAAGGAGTGGGAATTAATAGATTAGAGGAGAGGTTGTATGAAAGTTATTGATTTAAGCCATGCTATAAATAGTAATATGAGTACTTACACAAAGGATGAAAAGTTTCAATCTTATGATATAGCATCAATAGAAAAGGATGGATATAACGAAAAACTATTAAAACTATGTACTCATACAGGAACTCATATAGATGCACCAAGTCATATGATTAATAAAGGAAAGACTATAGATGAATTTAATATAAATGACTTTATTGGAATTGCTGTTATTATAGATGTATCAAATTTAGAAAAGATAGATATAGAAGATTTAAATACTTATAAAGATAAAATCAGTAATAGTGATTTTGTAGTTTTAAAGACTGGTTGGGATAAATATTGGGGAAGTGATATTTACCTAAAGGGATTTCCAACATTAACAGAAGAGGCAGCTAGATGGCTATGTAATTTTAATATTAGAGGAATAGGTACTGATACTATATCTATAGATGCTTTTGATAGTATAGATTTTGAAGTTCATAATACTATATTATCTAGAGGTATAATAATTATAGAAAATTTAGCTAATTTAAGTGAAGTAAGAGAAGAGGAATTTACTTTAGTTGCTACTCCTCTAAAAATAGAAAATGGTGATGCATCTCCAGTTAGGGCTATTGCCATAACAAATTAAAATAAGGCTATTGTGAAATATATTAGTTACACAATAGCCTTATTTCAATTTAATTATTTTATAAATAGCTTATATTCAGCATTAAATTCAGCATTTATAGAAAGCTTTTCTATTCCAGCTTTGTCTTTTAACTCACCTTTAAAATCTGCATAATCTGCATGGCCATACCAAGGTTCGATACAGATAAAAGGACAACCATCAGGTTTAGTCCATAAAGCTAAATAAGGGAATCCAGTGAAATCCATTATTACTTCTTTATTATTTTTATCAGACTTTAAAGTTATTTGATTTGATTTTAATTTGCTAAAAACTAAGGCATCATATTTAAATAGTTCTAAATTTAAATCAATTTTGTTTGAGTTATTAAAGAAACTATTAGTTTCCCCAGTGAAGAATCCTTTATCAGCATCTAATTCCATAGTTCCAACACTTTCTTTTTCATTAAACTCAAAGTAGTAGTCTTCAAATTTTTCTCCCTCAAGTATAGGACACATAAATGCAGGATGACCACCTATTGAAAAATATATTTCTTTATCATCTAGGTTTATAACCTTATAACCAACCTTAACTCCGTTTTCTAATAATTCATA
>JAEZAL010000179.1 GCA_023427705.1 Bacillota bacterium
TGTCCTCGTGAATATATTTGGAATACACCTGATGAATATATTGACTTAGTTGTAGATACAAATATCAAAGGTATTATGTATGGATCTAAAATCGCTGCTGAAAATATGATTAAACAAGGAAAAGGTCAGATATGGAATATGGAAGGCTTAGGCTCTAATGATTTAATTATTGAACAAACTATTTTATATGGTACTTCTAAACGAGCACTTACTTATTTTACTAAGGCCATGGCTAAGGAGTTAAAGGATTTACCTGTAAAGATAGGTAGATTGTCACCAGGAATGATGCTTACTGATTTTATTACAAAGTCACCTAATGGTGAAGTTTCATCAGTTACAGAAGATGATAAATTTAAAAAAATATTTAATACTCTTGCTGATAAACCTGAAACAGTAGCAAATTTCTTAGTTCCTAAAATTCTTAGTAATACGAAACAAGATGCATATTTGGTTTGGCTTACCAATATAAAGTCAGCTAAAAGATTTATGATGTCTCCTTTTACTAAGCGAAAACTTTTAAAGTAATTTAAATTTATTTTAACGCTATGTTCAATATATATGTGATATTTCATTAAATTCTCCTAAATAGGTTATAAAATAAATATTTGTAAACAATGGTGGATTATACTATGTCTGGAGCAAGTTCTTTAATAAAATTTCTTTCAACTTTAAGCAAATGTGAGCAAGAACAAGTATATGATTATCTTTAAAAAGAGTTAATTTTAGGCTCTATGACAAGTGAAATTCAAGATGAAATAAAAGAAAGTAGGTTCTCTTCTGGTAGAGTATGCCCTTATTGTAAAAAAGATAGAGTATTAAGAAATGGCAAGTATAACAACAAGCAAAGAGTAAAAGAAAAAGAGAGGCATCTCTAATAATCAAGTATCTATAATATGTGCTACCGATAGAATGGGCAATGTTATATCAGAATTAGTTTGTAATGGTAGAATGCGTTATACAGACGTAGAGAGGCTTTTTAAAGATAGGATAGAAGAAAAATCAACTCTATGTGTAGATTCACATAAAAGTTATATCAAGTTTAAAAATAACTTCGATGTTAATATGAAGTAACACTAATGTTAATTCATAAGGATAATTCTTCATTTTTATATTACCAAGTCTATTTAATAATGAGATATTAGAACTTTTACAGCTAAAAACTCTTGATATTATAGTTTTAATTATATTCTATAAATTATTTAAATATAATAAAAATAAGGGATACTTAATTACAGAAAATGTAAAAAATATATGTATAATATAAGTGCATCAATAACTATAATTAAGTATAAAATGGAGGGGTAAAATGGATAGTATTGAGGGATTAGAGCATACGCATATAGATGAGGAGGGGCACAGCTTTAGCCATACTCATAAAAATGTTGAAGGGCATAAGCATATGCATTCACATGAAAGTACAAAAGATATATCAAATAGATTAGCTAAAGCAGCAGGACATTTAGAGTTTGTAAGACGTATGGTGAAAGATGAAAGGGATTGTAGTGAAGTACTAAATCAAATAGCAGCAGTTACATCAGCTTTAAATAGCGTAAGCAGACTAATTTTACAAGAACATATAGAAGCATGTGTAACAGATGCAATACAATGTGGGGATAAAAAGGTAATTGAAGATTTAAATAAATTATTAGCTAAGTTGATAAAATAGAAAATAAAGAATTATTTTTTAATAATTAAGTCTAAAATATATTTATAAGAAGGAACTACGGATCAAGCTGATAGTTTCTTTTTTGTTGAATATAATTTTAACTTTAAATAAATAAAAAAAACAACCCCCCACCAAGCTTGTGGTAAAAAAATACAAATGATAAAATTTCAATAACGTAGCAATTTAAAACATATTATAGGAGGGAATTAAGTTGAGAAAAAGAAGTATTGCTTTATCTTTAATTTTTGCAATGAGTTTAATGTTTGTGGGGTGTAACAGAGCAAGTGAAGGAAAAAGTAAAAATACAGAAGTAGCAGTTAATACAGAAGCTAAAGATAGTATATCTGCATATGTTGGAACTAATATATTTGAAGAAAGTTTAGACCCAATTAAAGGAGCAATGAGCTATGGATATTCTTTTACTAATTGTGCATTAACAAGAGTTAATTCAGAGTCAGGATATGAAGGGGACTTAGCTACTGATTGGCAAATAAGTGATGACTCTTTAGTTTATACATTTAATTTAAGGGAAGGAGTTAAATTCCATGATGGTTCAGCTTTTACAGCAGAAGATGTAGTTTTTACTTATGAAACTGTTAAAGAAAATCAAGCAAATAATGAAAATGTAGATCTTTCAAGATTGGAATCAGTAACTGCTTTAGATGATTATACAGTTGAATTTAAATTATCAGGAAGTTACTCTCCATTCTTTGATTCGGTAGCTTTATTAGGTATTGTTCCAAGTGATGCTTATGATAGTGAAACATTTGATAAGTATCCAATTGGTACAGGAGCATGGAAAGTTATTCAATATGATACAGACCAACAGATAATAGTTCAAGCAAATGAAGAGTATTATGAAGGAGCACCAGAAATTAAGCAAGTAACTTTTGTTAAGATGGATAATGAAGCTGCATTTTCAAATGCAAAATCAGGTCAATTAGATATAGTTATGGTAGCACCAAATTATGCTCTTGAAGAAATAGATGGAATGCATATAGAAAATCTTGAAACAATGGATGTTCGTAATATTAGTTTGGCATATATACCAGAACAAGTAGTTAAGAATCCTGATGGGAATGAAGTAACAGTAGGGAATAATGTTACTTCTAATGTTGCAGTTCGTTAAGCTTTAAGTATAGGGATAGATAGGGAATCAATAATAAAGAATGCTTTAAATGGTATAGGAAAACCAGCTACTGGGTTTACTACTAATTTATCTTGGGGAAATCCTTTAGTTTACGAAGATAATCAAAGGGAAGAAGCAAAAAAACTTTTAGAAGACGATGGATGGGTTGATTCAGATGGAGATGGAATTAGAGAAAAAGACGGAGTAAAATGTGAATTTGATGTATATTCACCATCTAATGACCAACAACGTTACTTATTAGCAGTTGCAGTTGCTGAAGATGCTAAGGAATTAGGTATATATATAAATGTAAAACAAGGAACATGGGATGAACTTACTGCAAAGGCAAATACAGCTGGAATAGTATGGGGATGGGGACAATATAGTCCAACAGTATTAAAGTCATTACTTTATTCAGAATTATTCTTAGTTGGTGCTTATGACAATACAGTTGGATATTCTAATGAAGAGGTAGATAAATTGATAGATGAAGCAATAAATTCTAATAATCAAGATGATGCAATTAAAAAGTGGAAAGAAGTACAAACTGTTTCAGCAAAAGATTATCCTTATTTATATATAGTAAATATTGAGCATAGTTATTTTGTTAATGACTCTATTGATATTTTAGTAGATACTCAAATAGCTCATCCTCATGGTCATGGTTCACCAATTATTTGTAATATGAAGGATTGGAAGGTTAATGAATAGATTTAAGTATATAGGTTCAACATTTTTAAGGCTGATATCACTTTTAATTGCAGTTAGTATTATAGCTTTTGTTTTAGTTACATCATCCCCAATAGACCCATTGACATCGTATGTAGGCACAGAATCTACACTTTCAAAAGAGGTAAAAGATGAAATAGCAGAACACTGGGGGTTAAATGACCATCCAGTGGAAAGATTTATAACATGGGGAAAAAATGTATTACAAGGTGATTTAGGAACATCAATAACATTTAAGCAACCTGTTGGTACAGTAATTTTAGAAAGATTTCAATATTCAATAGTTCTAATGATGATAGCTTGGCTTTTTTCAGGGGTTTTAGGATTTATAGTTGGAATTCTAGCTGGTGTATATAAAGGTAGTATTTTTGATAAGATTATAAAAGTTTTTTGTCTTACGCTTCAATCAGCACCAACGTTTTGGATTGGCTTATTAGTTTTAAGTTTATTTGCAGTGAAGTTAGGCTGGTTTCCTATAGGCTTAGCAGCCCCAATGGGAAAATTAGAATCAGATATAACCATTGGTGATAGAATATATCATCTTATATTACCAGCTTTAACATTAAGTGTTTTAAGTATAGGAAAAATTACATTATTTACACGACAAAAATTAATAGAAATCTTAAATAGTGATTTTATACTTTTTGCAAAGGCAAGAGGAGAAAGTACTACTCAGTTAATTATGAGGCATGGAGTAAGGAATATAGCATTGCCAGCAATTACAGAACAGTTCTCATCTTTTAGTGAACTTTTTGGAGGAATGGCATTAGCAGAGACAGTATTTTCTTACCCAGGATTAGGTACCGCAACAACAGCTGCTGGACTAAATGGAGATGTTCCACTATTACTTGGGATTGCAATATTTAGCGCTATATTTGTATTTGTAGGTAATTTAATTGCAAATATATTATATGGAATTTTAGACTCAAGATTAAAAGAGGAGGGATATCATGCTTAATAGTCCTTCAGTTAATTTAGAAAAGAAAAGAATACAAATATTTTCTAATAGAAGAAAAAGAATAGTATTTTATATAACTATTTCAGTAATTTATTTATTAACGATTTTTATTGTAGGATTAACGATGAATCCAGATAAATATGCTGTAGATTACTCTGCAAAATTTATTAGCCCTTCTTTAAGGCATCTATTTGGTACAGATTTTATGGGAAGAGATATGTTTTGGAGATGTATTAAGGGATTATCTAATAGTATATTAATTGGTATTTTTGCATCTGTAGTAAGCTCATTTATCGCACTTTTATTTGGTGTTTCATCGGCAATTATAGGTGGATGGTATGATAGATTTATTAACTGGTGTGTAGATCTTTGCATGGGAATTCCCCATCTTATTTTATTAATATTAATATCATTTATGTTTGGAAGAGGATCGATAGGAGTTACAGTAGCTGTTGCATTAACTCATTGGACAGGATTGGCTAGACTTGTTAGAGCTGAGGTGTTACAGGTTCGATCAAAACAATATGTACAAGCGGCTTATAAGATGGGAAAAAGTAAATTTCAAGTAGCAATAAGTCATATTATACCTCATGTTCTTCCAGTATATTTAATTGGAGTTGTTCTATTATTTCCACATGCTATCATGCATGAAGCATCTATAACATTTTTAGGGTTTGGGATTCCAGCTGAGGTTCCAGCAATTGGTGTAATATTATCAGAAGCTATGAAACATATTGCAACAGGAAAGTGGTGGCTTGCATTATTCCCAGGGCTTATGTTATTGAGTGTTGTATTACTATTTGATGTAATTGGCGAAAATCTTAAACAATTAATAAATCCAAATAGTGGTAATGAATAATTTTCAAAATTGATAATTAAGAGATGGTGGTAATCTTCTTAATTATGATAAATACTAGTTTATTAAGGAGGAAGTTATGAGGAGTAATGCAAAGAGTGTATATGATGAATTTGCATTAGAAGTAAATAATTTATCAGTAGCTTTTAATATGTATGATAAAGGATTAAATAAAAATGATTTAGAAGTTATTCATGAATTAAATATAAATGTAAAAAAAGGTGAAATAGTAGTAGTTGTAGGTTCAAGTGGTTCTGGAAAAAGTCTTCTTGCACATGCGATAATGGGAATACTTCCAGGTAATTCAAATATAAAAGGTGATATAAAGTTTTACGGAGAAAATTTAACAGAGAAAAAGTTAAAAAAGCTTAGAGGAAAATATATATCTTTTATACCACAATCTGTAGAATTTTTAGATCCATTAATGAAGATTGGAAAACAAGTAATCGGAATTAATGGAAGTGAAAAAAAACGAAAAAAACTATTT
>JAEZAL010000364.1 GCA_023427705.1 Bacillota bacterium
GAAGTTGCCGCTGAAGCTGATAAAATACAAGCAATAAAGAAAGCAGAGGCAGAAGCAGAAACAATAAAAGTAAAAGCTATCGCAGAAGCTGAGGCTAAAAAAATACAAGCAGAAGCAGATGCAGCTGCTATAAGAGCAAAAGGATTAGCTGAAGCAGATGCTATTAAAGCAAAAGGAATTGCAGAAGCAGAAGCTAAAGATAGATTAGCTGAAGCTATGGCTAAATATGGAGAAGCTGCTATTGTAGAAATGATAGTAAATAAATTGCCAGATGTAATGAAGGAAGTTGCAAGTCCATTAGAACAAATAGACAAGCTAACTGTTATAGACAATGGTGGAAATCAAGGTGCTTCAAAAGTTTCAAAAATAGTAACAGATGTAGCTGCTAATGGATTTGAAGTTTTAAAAGATCTAACAGGTGTGGATTTATCTAAGGTTATAAATGATTTTGTAAATAAAAAAACAACTGTAATAGAACCAAAAAGTGAAATAATTGATACAGAAAATTCTACTAATGCATAATTTATAATGGATAATTAATGTGGTAATTTGTACCAAATTACTTATAATAATATTTAAAACTCCCTATAATAGGGAGTTTTTTCCTTAACTTCTTCATTTTTTCATTCTTTCATTTTTTTATTTTTTCATTTTTTCATTCTTTCATTAACTAATATTTATTTTCTTTTCTTCTCTCATTGTTTTGTATGCAGCTATTACAAAAAATGCAATTGCAAATAGTAAAATCATAAATAGATATTTATAAATTTCACTGAAGCTAGAACCCTGTTGAATTGCTAGTATAGACTCCATTGCCCATCTAACTGGAGTAAAATATGATATTTTCTCTATTAATGGTGGAAGCATATCAACTGGTACAAAAGCACCTCCAAGCATTAATATTAATATATTAGCAAAATTAAATATATTAGAAGCCTCTGATCTATTTTTAGAAAAGGCACTACAACATAAAGCAAGGCTAATTGATACTAATCCAACTAAGGCTAATATAATAAATAGTTCAAAGCTAGTTAACCCAGTTTCTAATTTAAGAATTTTTGTACTTAAAACTCCTAAAGCAACTTGAATTAGTATTGAAATATATCCAGTTAAAATATGACCTAAATAATATTCTGAAGTTTTAACTGGTGCCATAAATATTCTCATATAAATATTTGCATTCTTTTCATCGAATATTTTATATGCTCCCATCATACCTCTTATTAGCATAAACATTATTAAGAAACCTATAAACATTTGACTTGATGAATAATCATTATGCAAGTCATTTAATCCTTGTTTTTTTATACTAATTGATGCATTATTAGTGTAATTTTCTAAAGAACTGTAATAAATCTCTTTATTACTATCACTAGCAGTTGAAATATCACTAATATTTTTCATTTCCATGTTAATTAGTTCTTTAATTAAGTTTCCTATACCATCATTTTCAACTGCAGTAACTTTAATTTTATTTATTTCTCCATTAATAATCATAGATTCTTCAAAGTTTTCTTCTATTTCTATTGCTACAGATATAGCTTTTTCTGAAAATAAATTATCAATATCTTCTTTTTTAATTTCATTTACATTAAAACCTTGTTGTTTTTTTAATGATAATTCTATTATTTCACTAGTTTTACTGTTATCATTATCAATTATCCCTATATTAATATATCCAGAACTTGTACCAAGTATTTTTAACATAATAAAAAGTATAAATATAGGAGCTAATAGCGATATTATAAATCCAAAAGGATTTTTCAATATATCAACTCTTAAATTATTTTTAATTAATACTAATATATTTTTCATTGCTATTATCCTCCTTCCTTGACAATAGATAAATTGAAATAATTATAACTATTAATGTTACAAAGCCAAATATTAGCCAATTATACAATGTGCTTTTATCTCCAGAATAAATATATCTAAAAATACTACTATTAAACCATCTTAATGGTGATATTTTAGTTATTAAATTAAGAAATCCATCCATCTCACCATATATTGCAATATATCCTCCTCCTATAAAAGTTAATACTGGTATAGCTACATTTTGTAATATGGTTACTGGTACTTTATCATTTTCAAAAATAATAGGTACCACAACTCCTAAGCCATTAACCAAAATTAAGAAAGGTATCATAGCAAGTGGCATTATTAACAGGTTATCTCCATAATTAACATTAAATAATATATTACTTAAAATATAAGTTATAAGTGAAACTCCAAATGAAAAGATAAAATATCCTATAAAGCTTGATAGATAATACTTATTTATAGATATTCCTGAAAGTTTTATTCTATCTTTAATATTACATCTTTTATCTTCCTTTACAGAAAATAAAGGATAATTTATAAAGTAAAATAACATAAGTCCTATTTCTGCTACACCATAATAATCTATAGAACTTGGACTATTCTCATGAGGTATATTTTTTTCCTCAATAAAATCTACATTTTCTCCACTTCTTATTATTTCTTCCCCTTTTATAGGGTTAATTTTAAATACTTCAATAACTGAATTATATCTATTAACTACTCCTTCTAATATTCCATACACTAAAGATGATTTTATATATGATTGATCATTAGAATAAAACTCTATAGTATCATCTATTACGTGTAAGAAAATAGATCTGTTAACACTAACTTCTCTTTTCCCCTCTTCAATACTATATATTTCTTTTATATTTACTTTTTCAATATTTTCATTTTCATTAACTGTAGTTACAAATGTATTAAACACTTCATTAATTTGATTATTTCCTTCATTGTAATAGTAGATACTTAATTCATCTATAGCTGAACTATTATTCATCTTACTAACATAAGATGATAAGGTATTTCCAATTAGAAAAACTAGGAATAAAGGGAAAAATATCATAAACATAAGATTTCTTCTATCTCTAAGGCAATTTAAAATTACTGCTTTAATAATTACAATCATATTTCCCCCTCCTAATCCCTTAACTTCTTACCTGTTAATGATAAAAATACAGTTTCTAAGGTTACTTCTTTGAACCCTAAATTATTAATTTTTAAATCTTCTTTGGAAATTTCCTTTATTATCTTATTTAAGTTATTTACATCCTTTGAAGAAGTTATAGTAATATCATTATTATCTATTGAAATATCTAAGACTCCTTCTATATTTCTCAACCCTTCTATACTAACCTTATAAATATCCTCAACCCCTATATTGAAAATCCTTTTATCACTTACAATATCCTTTAACTCTTCTTTTGAACCTTCAACAATTATTTTACCTCTATCAATAATTGCAATTTTACTACATAAATATTCTGCCTCTTCCATATAGTGAGTTGTATATATTATAGTTACCCCAATACTATTTAACTGCTTAACAGCCTGCATTATATTATTTCTTGATTGTGGATCTATACCAACTGTCGGTTCATCCATAATTAATATTTTAGGCTTATGAACTATAGCACACGCTATATTCAATCTTCTTAACATTCCTCCAGAAAACTCATTGGCTTTTTTCTTTTTTACATCTAATAGTCCAGTAAAATCTAAAGCATTATCTATAGCTTCTATTAACTCCTTACCCCTTAATCCATAAAGCTCGCCAAAAAACTTAACATTTTCATAGGCTGTAAACTCGTTATATACGGCTAAGTTCTGTGGAACTAATCCTAAATTCCTTTTTATACTTACTGAATTTTTTCTTATATCCTCTCCTAGTATTTTTATTTTTCCATAACTAGGATATAACAATGAACATATTAAACTAATAAGTGTACTTTTCCCTGCACCATTAGGACCTAATATTCCATATATCTCCCCTTCTTCTATAGATAAATTAATATTATCAACTGCTATAGTATTATCATATTTTTTTACTAAATCCTTAACCTCAATAACCTTCATAAATAACCCTCCTAAATACTTCTTAATTTTATTATATAAAAAAGACCTTGCCAATTAATCTAGCAAAGGTCATTTTCACCCTATGACAAAAGTCATGTATTTTATTCTTATGATTTATATTCCCCACTTTTTTATGTAATAAATTGCAATTTGAGTTCTATGAGTTAAATTAGTTTTTTGTAATATAGAGGTAATATAATTCTTGACAGTTCCTTCTGAAATAAACAGTTTTTTAGATATTTCCTTATTACTTAATCCTTCAGAAATAGCCTTCATCACTTCTAGTTCTCTTTCTTTAAATAAGTTTTTATCTATTATATTTTCTTCCCTATCAGTTTTTATATTACTCCTTAGCTTATTTAGAATTTCTTCTTGTATAACTGCTATGCCTACATTAACCATTTTTATAGTTTCAATAATTTTATCTGGCTTAGTATTTTTTAATAAATATCCCCTAGCACCATTTTTTATTCCTTCTCTTATATATTCATCTTCATCAAAAGTAGTTAAAATTATTACCTTTGTTTCAGTCTTCTGAGATATTTCTAAAGTTGCTTTAACTCCATTTAATATTGGCATCCTGACATCTACTAAAGCTATATCTATTCTATTTTTCAACAAAAAGTCTACTAAATCCTTTCCATTTTCAAAAACATCTACAACTTCTATATCTTTATCGTAAGATAAAATAATTCTTAAACTTTCTCTAATTAAAGAATCATCATCTGCAATTACTAATTTTATACTCATATTTCCTCCTAAGATGGAATTAAAATAATAACTCCAAACCCCTCATCATTATTAATAATTAATTTACCATTTAAATTACTTACACTCTCTTCAATATTTCTTAACCCAATACCTTTTTTAACTTTCTTACATCCAAATCCATTATCTTTAACTTCCAACTTTATAAACTTATTTAATATTTCTATTTTTATGTCAATGAAATTCCCATTAGAGTACTTAATTGAATTAGTAGTTAACTCTATTATAATATTTATAAAAACTATCCATAAATTAGTATTAATTTTCTCTAAGTCACCACTATATGATACTCTTCCCTTAATTTTTGTTCCCTTAATTTTCTCGTCTAAAATTTTTCTTACCCTGTTAATTCCAAGTTCCTCTTCAGCTGGCTTAATGTTTCTTAATGTCATTCTTATTTCTTCCATACCCTTTCTTAAGTTTTCTGTACAATTATCTAACATAGAAAATCCTTTTTCTTTATCATTTTCTAAAACAAACTTACTTGCTTCTAACTGTAGCAATGTACCTGAAATAGTATGTCCTATTTTATCATGAAGCCTTGCTGATATTTTATTTCTTTCTTCTAATCTTGCTGTATAAAGAATTTGTTCCTGTATATTTCTTTCATCAGCTAACTT
>JAEZAL010000080.1 GCA_023427705.1 Bacillota bacterium
ATTATTTAGTTCCAAATAATCTATCTCCAGCATCTCCAAGACCTGGAACTATATATCCATGTTCATTTAATTTTTCATCTATTCCAGCAACATAAATATCTACATCAGGATGTGATTTTTGAACAAATTCAATTCCTTCTGGAGAACTAATTAAACACATAAGTCTTAAATTCTTAGCTCCTCTTTTCTTTAACATAGTTATCGCATCTGCTGCTGAACCTCCTGTTGCTAGCATAGGATCTACTACAATTATATCTCTTTCTGCTATATCTTGAGGTAATTTACAGAAGTATTCTACTGGTTGAAGAGTTTCTTCATCTCTATATAAGCCAATGTGACCAACTTTTGCAGCTGGTATTAATTTCAACATACCATCTACCATTCCTAATCCTGCTCTTAATATTGGTACTATAGCAACTTTTTTACCTGAAAGCATTTTACATTTAGTTTTGCAAATTGGAGTTTCTATTTCTACTTCCTCAGTGCTTAAATCTCTAGTTACTTCATATGCCATTAGCATAGAAACTTCTTCTACTAATTCTCTAAAGTCTTTAGAACCTGTTTCCTTACTTCTAATAAAAGCTAACTTGTGTAATATTAATGGGTGATCTATTTGAGTTACTTTGCTCATTCTAATTCCTCCTATAGCAATAAAATTTATATTATTTATTATATTTTTTTTCTATTTCAGAAATTTTATCAATTCTATCTTGATGTCTTCCACCTTCAAATTCAGTATTTAAAAAGGTTTTTACTATATCTAAAGCTAATCCTGGTCCAACTACTCTTTGACCTAATGTTAATATATTGGCATTGTTATGTTCTCTTGTTGCATGTGCACTAAAAGTATCTGAACATAGCGCTGCTCTAATTCCAGGAACTTTATTTGCTGCCATTCCTATTCCTATTCCTGTACCACAAATTAAAATGCCAAAATCATATTCCTTTGCTGCTACAGCTTCTGCTACTGGTAATGCATAATCTGGATAATCGCAAGAACTATTTGAATCTGTTCCAAAATCCTTTACTTCATATCCTTCCTTTAATAAAAATTCTTTAATTTCTGCTTTTAAATCAACACCGCCATGATCAGACCCAATTGCTATTTTTTTCATTGCTACTCCTCCCAACTATAATACTATAAATTTATATAATAAAAAAAGGAAAAGGTTTCCCCCTCCCTCCCTAATTATACTTCTAATATATCAAAGCCTGCTGCTTTGTTTAATCTATTCATTATAGCAAGACCTACGCCTTTTTCTTCAAATGCTTGACACAAAATAAAATCTACTTTTAAATCATCGCATTTTCTAAGGGCTTCAAATAAATTCCTTGCTACATCATTTAGATTTTTTTCACTTCCTAAAACAATGACTTCCCCTAAAGGAAAACTACTAGCTACTTCTTCAGTAGATAAAATTGCCACTCTTTTTTGATTATCTATATAATTTTGTACTATTTTGTTGATTTTTTCAATAGTTTTTTCTTTATTTCCTTTTATTATCTGTAATTTTGCCTTTGGAGCATAATGTCTATACTTCATTCCAGGTGCTTTAGGCTTTAAATTTTCATTAGGTTTTCCTTGTATAGCCTTATCTATTGTAATTTCACTACAAACTTCTCTAAGCATTTCTAATGTTATTCCACCTGGTCTTAAAACTACTGGTGGCATAACTGTACAATCAACTATAGTAGATTCTACGCCTACATCACTTTTTTTCCATCCAATAATATCATCAACCTTTCCATCTAAATCTTCAATACATCTTTCTACGTCAGTTGGACTAGGTCTTCCAGATATATTAGCTGATGGTGCTGCTATAGGAACTCCTGAAAGCTCTATTAATTTTAATGCAATTTCATTATTTGGCATCCTTATGCCAACTGATTCTAAGTTAGCACTAGTTCTATTTGGTATTATGTCCTTCTTATTTAAAATAATTGTTAAAGGACCTGGCCAAAATTTATTTATAAGCTCCTTTGCTATATCAGGAACTGATTTAACTAAATTTTCTATGTTTTTAGAAGCCACATGAACTATTAATGGATTATCTTGCGGTCTTCCCTTCGCTTTAAATATCTTATCTACAGCATCTTCATTTAAGGCATTTGCCCCAAGCCCATATACAGTTTCTGTAGGGAATGCAACAATTCCTCCATTATATATTATGTCAGCTGCTTCCTTTATGTTTTGAATATCTTTTTTAACATCGTTAATAATACCTATCTTTGTTTCCAAATAAGATTCCTTCTTTCACATTACATTTATTATAACTCTATTTGTTCTCTAGCTATTTTTATATTTTCTATAGCTGAAGAAGTATAAGTTGCTCTTACACAATTCTTATATATAACATCTAATAGCATATACTTCTTTAAAGCTCCCCTTTTTATTACTTGAAAATAATAACTTTCTTCAGGGTTTATTTTTTTAACTTTTATGTATTCTTCTAATGCTTCTGGATATTTTTTCAAAAAGCCTTTAGAAACTGGTTTTAAATATTTATTTCTGAATCTTACTGTACTTATAAG
>JAEZAL010000102.1 GCA_023427705.1 Bacillota bacterium
ACTCCAATTGAAAGAGGAGATATTGTTGATATGGCTAATTATATTGATAATGTAACAGATGGTATAGAGGAAGTTTTAATAAGAATATATATGTATAATATTAAAGATATAAAACAAGAAGCAATAGAATTTTCTAATATTATTATTAAGAACTGCGATCAATTAAATAAGATAATGAAAGAGTTTCATTATTTTAAAAAGTCTTCAGAAATTCACAAATTAATTATAGATATAAATGCTTTGGAAGAGGAAGGCGATAGATTATATTTTAGTACTTTAAGAAATTTATATATTTCCTCAAAGGATCCTATAGAGCTTATGACATGGACTGATACTTTTAAATACTTTGAAAAGTGTTGTGATGCTTGCGAAAGTGTAGCAAACTTAGTGGAAAGTGTAATAATGAAAAATTCATAATTAATAAAAATAGAGATGTTACTATTCAACATCTCTATTTTTATTTGAATATGCACAATGATAAGAAGAAAAAGTATATTGTATTTACATATTATGAGTTATATAATAAAAAATAATTATATAACAAATAAGTAATATAATGGAATTGGTTGAGTTAAGGATTTAAATAAATTTCGCTATAGAGTATTAAAAGGCCTAAATGATTAAAGGGGGATAGAATTGATGAATAAGCAAGAGGTTAAAAAACTAATTAAAGGAAAGTTAATAGCAGTAATTAGAGGAAATGATGTAGAGGAAGCAAAGGTGATATGTAAGACATTAGTTGAATCTGGTATAACGACTTTAGAAATTACTTTTAGTTTACCAAGAGCTGAAAACTTAATAAAAGAGCTTAAAAATGAAATGCCCAATGCATTAATTGGTGCAGGTACAGTTCTAAATAAAGAACAAGCAAAGTTAGCTGTAGATAATGGAGCAGATTTTATTGTTTCCCCTTGTATAGTAGAAGAGGTAGGGACCTATTGTAAGGAAAATGATATTTTTTGTTCAATGGGAGCAGCTACTCCAACTGAAGCATATAAATCTTACCTAGCAGGTAGTGATGTAGTCAAACTTTTCCCAGGAGATTGCATATCAATGAAAATGATACAAGGAATAAAAGCTCCTATGCCTTTTATTGAAATGATGCCAACAGGTGGAGTTGATGACAGAAATGTAAAAGAGTGGTTTGAAAGTGGAGCATTTTCAATAGGATTTGGTGGATATTTGACAAAAGGAATTAATTCATCAAATTTAAACTTATTAAAGGAACGTTGCGAAAAATTAATAAATGCATGTAAGTAAAAACTCTGAAAGGGGAAGGTTTTATAATGAGTAGAGTTATATTATTCGGGGAACCTATGGCACTTTTTACAGCTGAAGAAGAAGGAATGATAGAAGATATAGAATTATTTAGAAAATCTTTAGCTGGAGCAGAAGTCAATGTATGTACAGGCCTTGTAAGATTAGGACATAAAGTAGAATACATAACTAAATTAGGGGATGAGCCATTAGGTAAATATGTTAAGAAATTTTTAGATAAAGAAGGAATAGGAACAAAATACATAACCTTTGATTCTATACATAAAACTGCAATTATGTTTAAAAGTAAAGTTTCTTCAGGGGATCCTATAACTTCTTATTATAGAAAAGGTTCTGCATTTTCCTATATGACAGCAGAAGATATAGATAAAATTGATTTTACTGAAGTTGAATTGGTTCATATTACTGGAATTCCACCAGCATTATCTTTAGGATGTAGAGAAGCAACCTATAAATTGATAGAAAAAGCAAAAGAAAATGGTGCATATATCACATTTGATCCTAATTTAAGACCTTCTTTATGGGATAGTGAAGAAGTAATGATTAAAGTTATAAATGATTTAGCTAGTAAAAGTGATTTAATATTACCAGGTATAGCAGAAGGATTAATTTTAACGGGAAGTAGTGATCCAGATAAAATTGCTGACTTTTATCAAAACTTAGGAGTGGAAGAAATTATTATAAAAGAAGGTAGTAATGGTGCATATGTTAAAACTAGTTCCAAGACTTTTAGAAAGCATGGATTTAAAGTTGAAAAAGTAGTTGATACTGTAGGAGCAGGAGATGGCTTTGCTGTAGGAATTATTAGTGGAAAGTTAGAAGGTTTAGAATTAGAAGATTCAGTAGTTAGAGCTAATGCAATAGGTGCAATTCAAGTAACATTTACAAGTGATAATGAGGGTTTGCCTACAAGAAATAAATTAGAGGAATTTATAAACAGAAATTATAATTTTATTTAGAAGAAATAAGGAAGAAATTTATTTTTATAATTTCTTCCTTATTTTTTGTTGAATTAATTATAGTAGATATTTTGCATATAAGATAAAATAAGTATATAATATGTTATTAAAAAGAAAGGGAGGAAGATATATGAAAATTGAAATTTGGTCAGATATATTTTGTCCATTTTGTTATATTGGAAAGCGTCGATTTGAAAATGCTTTAAATAAATTTGAAAATAAAGAAGAAGTGGAAGTACAATTCAAGAGCTTTGAGTTAAATCCTAATGCAGAAAAAATAAACAATAGTAATATTCATGAAGCTATTTCAGAAAAATACGGGATTAGTTTAGAGGAAGCAAGAAGTAATAATGAGAATATAGTAAAACAAGCTAAAGGATTAGGCTTAGATTTTAATTTTGATTCTCTAGTACTTACTAACTCTTTTGATGCACATCGTATTATTCATTTTGCAAAAGAATATGGAATGCATAAGGAAATGGTAGAAGCTTTATTTAAAGCTTATTTTACAGATTCTAAGAATATAAGTGATTTTAATACTTTAGGAGACATTGTAAAAAGTGTCGGTCTAGATAAAGATGAAGCAATTAAAGTATTAAATAGCAATAAATATGAAAAAGAAGTTAGAGAAGATGAGGCTTTAGCTAGAAGGTATTCTATTACTTCTATTCCTACATTTATTATTAATAATAAATTTATTGTTACAGGAGCACAATCAGAGGATATATTCTTAATGGCTTTAAGAAATGCTTCAAAACTTGATAATAATTAATGGGATTTAAAATAATAGTATTAATATTTTGAAGTGGCAAATAATATAGATAAATTATCAATTAGTTAGAAAAATAAAGTATTAAGAATATAATCTAACTAAACAACCTTAAACAA
>JAEZAL010000142.1 GCA_023427705.1 Bacillota bacterium
GTTCAAAAACAGAGGATAATACAGAAGATATAGATGTATTTGGACTTAAAAAAGCATTTGATTTGGCAGATGAATATTTAGGATTAATTAAAAGTAATAATATAGAAGAAGCTAACAAATTATGTACGGAAAAGTTGTTAAAAAATAATAATAATTTATCAACAGGAACTTCAGAAATAATAGCATATGCTCCTGATAATGTAATAGAATCTTCAAGATCAGCATTTATTACTTTTAATGTAATAAGAAATTCATCCTCTGAACCAAAGTGTGATTTAGATAATTATGCAATTAAAGTTATAGAAGAAGAGGGTAAATATAAAATAGATGAGATAAAAGCTACAAACAAAAAACAAGTATTTGTAAAAAATAGAGCTTTAAGGCTTATTGGTGAAGAAGGAGGAAAAAGTGATTTAATTATTTCTTTAAATAATATTCCAAAGGATTCTTATTTAAAGGAAAATGAACTTATGCTTTATAAAGAAAAAGTACCAAATGATAAGTTTGGACCAGTATCTTTGGGATATAAAGGAACTAAGATAGCTATAACAACGATAAGTGAAAATAGAGCATTTATATCAGTTGCATTTATACAAGAAAGTAAGGAAACTCTAGGAGCAAGTACTCAGGGGGCTGAAGGTGGTAACAGTAATCAACAAGGTAATAATGAAACAAGTGATTTAGAGGATTTACTAGATAAACCAATAGCAACGAAGGTAATCCCTGTAGATATGTATAATGATGTTAAAATAGATAACTTAGTATTCACTTTTGAAGAGAGATATTTAATAGTTGAATATTTTAATTCTGATTCAGTAAAAAGAATGAAGGTATATAATAGCACTAGTGGTGATTTAATAGAAATAGATTTTAATAGTAAGTTTGCAGAAGATAAATATAATATAGAATTGGTAGATTTTAAAAAGGACGAATTTAATATTAATGTAACTAGTAAAGAAGATGTAAATAACATTGATTCAGAAATCACAGGAAAGTATAAGGTTGAAATAGAAGAGAAAACAATTAAAAAAATATAGAAAACTCTTAACATATAAAAATATTGTAGTAGAATAAAAGTACAACTTAAATAAATGAAAGTGGTACTTTTATTTTTTTGGAGGAATTTATGAAAAGATGGAATGATAAAAGATATCATAGTTTAAATTATTATCTTAGAAATAAGTTTAATGAGAAAGTATATAAAATATCTTTAGATGGAGGATTTACTTGTCCTAACAGAGATGGAAAAGTTGCTAAAGGTGGATGTACATTCTGTAGTGCAAGGGGATCAGGGGATTTTGCAGGTAGTAGAATATTATCAATAACTAAACAATTTGAAGATAGAAAAGATATGATGGAGAAAAAGTGGAAAGATGGTAAGTTAATTGCATACTTCCAAGCATACACAAACACTTATGCTCCAGTAGAAGAGCTTAGAAAAAAATATAATGAAGCATTAGCTCAAAAAAATGTAGTTGCCATATCTATTGCAACAAGACCAGATTGTATAGATGATGATGTTTTAGATTATTTAACTGAATTAAATGAAAAGACATATTTAATAGTGGAACTTGGTTTACAGACTGTAAATGATGATACTGCTAGAGATTTTAATAGGGGATATGACTTCGAGGTTTTTGATAATACATTAAAAAGACTATTAGAAAGAAATATTGAGGTGGTTGTGCATACTATTTTTGGATTACCAGGAGAGACAGAAGAAGATATGTTAAAAACTGTTGATTACATAGCTCATTCTGGTGCTAAGGGCATTAAGTTCCATTTACTTCATTTAATGAAGGGAACTAAGATGGTAAAACAATATGAAAGCGGAGAACTAAAGCTATTAACTCAAGAACAATATATAGATTTAGTTTGTAAGGGAATATCAAGAATACCAGAGGAGATGGTAGTTCATAGACTTACAGGTGATGCACCTAGAGACTTACTAATAGGTCCAATGTGGAGTTTGAAAAAGTGGGAAGTATTAAATGCTATAGATAAAGCTTTAGACGATAATGATATATGGCAAGGTAAAGATTTTAAATAGCCATATATAATTGGGGGAATTTATATGAAAATAGATATAATTATTTCTGCTGATAATATAAAAGAAGAATATTTAAAAAATAAAATAGTAGTTGTTATTGATATGTTAAGAGCAACATCAGTAATAATAACAGCTTTAGCTAATAAAGCTAAGGAAGTATTTCCTATATTGACTATAGAAGAAGCGTTAAAAAAGAAAGAAGAACTTATAGGGAGTGGAATAAATCCATTATTAGGAGGGGAAAGAAAAGCATTAAGAATAGATGCATTTGATTTTTCGAATTCTCCTCTAGAATACACTCCTGATAAAGTTGAAGGAAAGAGTATAATTTTAAGTACCACTAATGGAACAAGAGCAATTAATTTAAGTTTGAGAGCAGAGGAAATACTTATAGGCGCTATAATAAATGCTAAAGCTGTTACTAGTGAATTAAGAAAGTATAATAAAGATGTAGTATTTATTAATGCAGGAACAAATGGAGAGTTTTCTATGGATGACTTCATTTGTTCAGGGTATATGATAAGTCTTTTATGTGAGAAAGGTGAAAATGAACTTTCTGATATAGCAAAGACAGCAAAATACATTTATGAAAATAACACTAATTTAATTGACTACATAAAAGAGGCTAGACACTATAATGTTTTAAAAAGTTTAAATCTGTTAAGTGATTTAGAATATTGTTGCAAAAAAGATATTATAGATATAGTACCTAGAGT
>JAEZAL010000147.1 GCA_023427705.1 Bacillota bacterium
TATCTTTATAATATTAATTTATTATTATAAAATATAAAGATATTAAGTGAAAATTACTTACTTAAATAAAAGTAAGAATAATAGTAATATAGGAAGTGTTATTTATGAAGAGTGTTATTGTAAAAAAACCAGGAGGTTATGAGCAACTTGAGGTTGTTGATATGAATATACCTAAATTAAAAGAAGGAGAATTACTTGTAAAAGTACATTCTGCAGCAGTTAACCGTACAGATATTATAACAAGAGAAGGGAAAGTAGGCTATCTTGAAAATCCTATTTTAGGAGTGGAGGTTTCAGGGGTAGTTACTGAAATAAGTGGTAAAAGCTCTTTTTCTATAGGAGATAGAGTAATGGGATTAGTTAATGGTGGTGGTTATGCTGAATTCGCTGTAATGCCATCAGATAGAGCTATAAAAGTTCCTAATTCTTTATCATTTGATGAAGCAGCTGCAATTCCAGAAGTATTTTTAACTGCTTATCAGACCTTATTTTGGCTTGGTAAACTTAAAAAAAATGAAACTGTTTTAATTCATGCAGGTGCAAGTGGGGTTGGAACAGCAGCAATTCAATTGGCAAAACATATTAGTGATGCAAAAGTTATTGTTACTGCTGGGTCTAAAAGAAAACTAGATTTTTGTAGGGATCTTGGAGCAGATATTCTTATAAATTATAAAGAGCAATCATTTGATGAAGAAGTTTTAAAAGCAACAAATGGAAAAGGTGTAGATTTAATTTTAGATTTTGTTGGAGCTGATTATTGGAATAAAAACTTAGCTAGTATTAAAAAAGAAGGAAGATGGGTTCTTATTGGTATATTAGGTGGAGCTGAGGTTGAAAAAGTAAATTTACTATCAATTATGTCAAAGTGTATTCAATTTACAGGAACTTTATTAACTCCAAGAAGTAATGAATATAAGGCTCTTTTAACAAAGGAGTTTTCTGAAAATATAATACCGTACTTTGAAGATAAAAAAATAAAACCTATTATTGATAGTAAGTTTTCTTTAGAGGATATTGGAAAAGCACATTTACATATGGAAGGTAATCACAATATAGGAAAAATTATAATTAATGTGTGTGAGTAATACAGAATGAAGCTTAGACAAAACGAAACTGTGCATAAATAGTTGCTACTTAAGAAGTACAATAATGATATACTTTTATAGGAAAATGAGCTATCGCTAACGGAAGTTTAATCCATTAATGTGATAGCTCATTTTTATTATTGCTTAAGATTATAAATTAAAGACGGTTTAATAATCCTTTTAGCATACAAGCATGCCTTGCTTCATCTCTTGCTGCATGATCTATAAATGTATATAGCTCTTCAATGTTAGCAGCTTTAGCTTTAGCAGCTAATTCAGATTTAAGTTTATTAGAACCAAGTTCTCCATTTATCATTTTTGTAATATTAGTTTTTGTACAATCAGAAATTTTACCTGTTAATTCAGCATATTGTGCTGCATGTTCAGCCTCTTCCCATGCAATTACTTTTAATACTTCAGCAACTTCAGGATATCCAGCACGTTGAGCAACTCTAGCCATAGCAAGATAAAGCCCAACTTCTGCAGTTTCACCATTAAATTGACCATCTAGACTATTTTTTAATTCATCATTGCTTTTAGCAATTCCTAATTCATTTACTAGAGAAAAATTTAAGTTTTCCATAAGTAACCTCCTATAAAGTAACTTCAAAAATAGTATGTCCTAAAAGTGAAATAATAATCTCAAAATATAGAATAAATAATATTAAACCTAATGATTTTAAATTGATACTATAAAAATATGAATAAAAAATGTATAATTGAAAAGGCAAAAATTTGTTAGCAGATGAAGGGAGAATATTCATATAGTATGGAATTAATAATTAAAATAATTGCAATAATTATAGGTATATCATTACTGGCTACTCTTAGACATAGTAGGCCAGGACAGATATTTCTATTTGCTATATATGTTATTATAATATGTAGTACATTTGGAGGATTTATTCCATTTGCAGGATTAATAATAAAGTTAGCTAAATTTGTAATAGTTGCTTTAATAATTTGGTTTGGCGCTAGAATGATATTTAACTAAAATTTATATAAATATAAACTAACTAATATATAGATAGGGATTTAATATAGTAAGTAATAATATTATCATAAATAAAAATTTGAATAAAAAGAAAAAGCACTTCGTTATACAAATGAAGTGTTTTTTCTTTTAAGTAATAAATATTGAAAGTTAATAATTTTAGAAAGAATTTTTGTTGACAATTCAACAATTTTGGGATAAATTATTTTTATTGATTTATCAACAAATTTACTGAAAGAGGAGTAAACAAATGAAAAGAATATTCATGATGTTAAATGCTATTATGTTAACATTTATATTAATTTTTGATGTCTTATATATGGTTAAAGGTGGATTAATTTTAAAATCCATTGCTAGTATTATGTTTGTGATAGCAGGAATTATTAATATTATATATTGTATTAAAAATAGAAGAGATTTAAGGCTTCCTATATGGATGTTAGTAGCTCTAGTATGTGCTATGCTTGGAGATATATTATTAAATATTAATTTCTATGTTGGAACAATAATATTTGCTATAGCACATATATTTTATTTTGTATCTTATTGTATGTTATATAAATTAAATGGTAGAGATTTTCTATATGGAATTATTATTGCTATAATTGCACTTTCTATAATATTATTTACTCCATTTTTAAATTTTGGAGCAACTTTAATGAAAGGAATATGTTGTGTTTATGCGCTTATAATTTCACTTATGGTGGGAAAGGCAATGTCTAATCTATTGAAAGAGAAGTGTTTTATAAATATAATAATTGTAGTAGGAAGCATTTTATTCTTTATCTCAGATTTTATGTTAATGTTAAATAAATTTGGGAGTATACCTGGAACAAACTACTTTTGCCTTGGTACATATTACCCAGCACAGTTTTTACTTGCATTTTCATTATTTGCTTATGCTACTATGAATTTTTTAAACAAGAGAAAGGTATGAATTAATTATGATTGACCTTATAGAACGATTCGAAGCATTTACAACTTCTGTAACTAAGGCATATAAATGTATTCAAAAGATTAAACTTACTGAAACAGAGCGTATGGGATTGAAAGCAAACCATGTTATGTATCTTTATTATTTAGGTAAGAATCCAGAAGGGCTTACTGCAGGAGAATTAAGTAAGTTATGTATTGAAGATAAAGCAGCGGTATCTAGAACTATACTTGATCTTACAGAAAAAGGATTTGTAAAGGCTTCAGAAGAAGATTCTAAGCGCAAATATAAAACGAAAATTGTGCTAACACAAGAGGGAATTAATAGAAAAAAGCAATTAAATGAAGCAATTGCTAAAGCTGTAAATAAAGCTTCTAGTAGTTTAAATGAAATAGATAGAGAAAATTTTTATCGTGTATTTTTTGATATTACAGATAATCTTGAAAATATTTGTAATTCATATGAAAAAGAAAAATAGTATAAATATATTAATTAAACATTAATCCCTGTAACAGTTAAGTTACAGGGATTAACATTTTAGAATATATTTAATTATGGCTTAAGAAAGAAAACCAATAAATCCATAAATAATTCCAATATTTATAAAGTCTATAAATAATGATCCTACTATTGGAACAATAAAAAATGCAGTCTTAGAATATAAGTACTTGTCCGAAATTGAATTCATATTTGCCATTGCATTTGATGTAGAGCCCATTGCAAATCCAGTTAAACCTGCTACCATCACTGCTGAGTCATAGTTTCTGCCCATTAATCTATATGATACATACATTCCATAGATATACATCATTATGCATTGTGCTAAAAGTAATATTAACATTGGAATTGCTAAATCTACTAAATGCCATAACTTTAATGTTACAAGAGCCGTTCCTAGGAATAGGCTTAAAGATACATCTCCAACTACATCTACTTCTTCTAAAGGCGTTTTAAAAAGAGTTGAGTTATCAGAAATATTTCTTATAATAGCTGCTATAAGCATTGCCCCTATATATGCAGGGAAACTTACTCCAGTTATCCATTGTCCAATAAAATTATTTAAAGCATCAGTTAAATAAGTTCCAAGAGCCATAGCTATTATTATTTGAAAAAAGGCCATACTAATTTTATTAGTATTAAGTGTAGTTTTCTTTTCCTCTATAATGGATAAATCAATATCATCAGATGAATCTTTCTTTCTTTTATTTACTAAGTTATCCTTAATAATTAAGCGATTTGCCATAGGACTACCCATTAAGGAACCTACAATCATTCCAAATGTAGCAGCTGTTAAACCTACTGTTAGAGCCTCAGGATACCCAAGAGCTTCAATACTAGGTGCTACAGCGGCAGATGTACCAAGTCCACCAGTTAGTGCTGGAGAGGCTGTAAGCAATGCTACAAGTGAGCTAATTCCAACAGCACCTGAGAGACCAACAGCTAATATGTTTTGAAGAAAAGCAAAAACAACTGATATCAGTAGAAATAAGAATATTTTCTTTCCACCTGCTTTAAGCATTTTAAAGCTTGCATTAAATCCAACTGTGCAGAAGAACATAGTTTGGAAGAATGTTTGTAAAGTTGTATCAAATTCAAATAAAAGAATATTATTATGTCTAAGAAACATATGTATAATTGAGAATAAAAGACCACCTATTACTGGTGAAGGTATTGCGTATTTTGAAAAAAATGAAAAGTAATTTTTAATTTTCTTTCCTATTAAAAGAAAAGCCACAGCCAATCCAAGAGATTGGATCATATTAAGCTCAATTGTCATTTGAAATCCTCCTTTAAAACTTATAAAATATTTTAAATATTTTCTTTAGTGGTTCTAAATGTTTGTACAATAAAAATGATTGAAATTAATGAATTATCTGAAAATTTTATGTAATAC
>JAEZAL010000177.1 GCA_023427705.1 Bacillota bacterium
GCTCCAAGTCGCCAGAATATGTTGTTTATACTATTCAAGTTTATTAATATTACTAATCTTTTTTATTATTACGACGCTTATTTATTTTAACAGTAAGTATTGTACCAATAGTAAGTGCGGCAGCAATGATTAATGCTATACTAACACAAAAAATAAAGGTATAAACTTGCCATGAAGACCATTCTCCAAAGCCCATAAATTCTCCTCCTCTTTCAGCCTACATATTATTATGGTTTTTAATAATAATTTCAAGAACTTTTAGTATTTTATATAATACTTCACATGCTCTTTCCCTCTATATTATATATTTTATTTCCACTTTTATTTTAGCACTTTTCCCAAATAAAGTAATTATATCTAAATAAATTTTATTACATATTAAGCAATCAAAAATTTTAATATATTACTGTGTTTTTTATAATGTATCTGTAATATTATCTCCTTTATTAAAACTGTATAATTACTAAAATATATACTCTAGTAATTATACAGTTTTTTTTATTCATTTATATTGTGCTATAGTATCATTTTATTATGGAGTTATTCTTGTTCTATCTCTTGGAAATAATGATGCTTCTCTTATATTTCTTAAATTTAATAACTGTGCTGTAATTCTTTCTAAACCTATAGCTAAACCTCCATGTTTTGGCATTCCATATTTAAATATTTGTGTATATCCTTCATAATCCTTAGGATTTAATCCTTTCTCTTTTATATTGTTTATTAACATATTATAATTATGAATTCTTTGACCACCTGTTGTAATTTCCACCCCTCTAAATAGTAAATCGAAACTTCTAGTTCCTTCCTCACCTAGAGGCATTGCATACATAGGTCTCTTTTTTCTTGGATAATTAGTTATAAATATAAAATCACAACCTAATTCCTCTCTTGCATATTTGCAAATCAGCTTTTCTGATTCTGGATCTAAGTCACCTTCTCCCCCCTTTTTATTATACTTTTCTTCTATTATTTTAATTGCTTCCTTTAATTCTATTCTAGGTATGCTTCCATTAAACTCTGGAAGTTTCTCACCTAATAATTCTAGATACTTCATCCCATTTTTCTCTATTGATTTTAGTATATATTTTATAAGCTCTTCTTCTAAATTCATTATGTCATTTTCATCTTCTATAAATCCAAATTCTAAGTCCATACTGATATACTCATTTAAATGTCTACTTGTATTATGCTCTTCGGCTCTATAAACATGAGCTACTTCAAAAACTCTTTCACATCCTGAGCCCACCATCATTTGCTTATAAAACTGAGGACTTTGAGCTAGATATGCTGTCTTTTCAAAATATTGCACTTTAAAAAGTTCTGTTCCTCCTTCAGCTCCTTCTGCCACTAGCTTAGGAGTGAAAATTTCTGTAAAACCTCTTCCTATTAAAAACTCTCTAAAGCTTTGAACTATAATATTTTGTATTTTAAAAATAGAGTTTACTTTTTCATGTCTTAAACTCATTGTCCTATTATTTAAAGTAGTTTCTATATTTACATTATAGTCTTTTTTATTAATTTCAATTTGCATTTCCTCTGCTTCACTAATAATACCAATTTCTTCAACTAATATTTCAAATGGATTTAAAGCATTTTTACTTATCTTTACTTCCCCATACATACTTACTACTGATTCTAGTTTAATATTTTCTATATTAAGCAATTTATTTTCAATAACACATTGAACTAATCCTGTTCTATCCCTAAGAATTACAAATGTTATTTCTTTAAGCTTCCTTATTCTATAAATCCAACCTTCTACTTTGATTCTTTTGTTTATATATTTATTGATTTCACTTACTACAATTCTTTCCATTTTATATCTCCTTTCATAAATAAAAAAATCCCCTTAAGCACGTCTGCTTAAGGGGCAACTATTAATTGCGGTACCACCCTTATTAATTTTAATTAATTATAAATACTAATAGAATATACCTTCTCTAAAATAAAAAATCCTCCACTCCAAATAGGAGTGAAGGTTTATCTCACGGTACCATCCTAATTTAGTTTAATATAATTATATTAAAACTATCTCTAATCCATTAACGCTAGAACACGTCTTATCCTACTTAATTTCAGATAAGCTTCTCCAGGATGTCATTCAATACTAATTAATCATGAAGCTTTCACCATCCTTCACTCGCTATAAATTCTGTTAGTATCTACTTTTCCCTTCATAGAATTTGTTTTTATATATAATATTCCTACTTACTATTTTTGTCAATACTTTTTGAAAGTATTTTAATAATATAGTATATATGAAGCTAAACATAATTAATTATTGAGAAAACTATTTTCAAACCTTCATCAAGTATTTCATGATTTGTTACATGAAACTTTAAAAATTGAACATAAAATTTATAAAAAGATGGAAGCAAAAGCTTTGTAACTGTTAAACAAGTTGAACAACAAAAAATTAATGCAACTAAACAAAATATTCAATGCAAAATAAAAAAGAGCTGTCGCAAACAGCTCAAAATCAAAACATTAATATAAAACTTTATATTTAATATTCTTCATTTTTCCTTGTGCGACAGCACATTAAGAGGGATCTATAATTAAATAATTATAGCCATTTAATTATTTATATTGTAATAAACAGCTCCCACTAAACCTGCGTTATTTTCTAATTGTGCTGCTTCTAATTTTAAAGTCTCACCGAACTTCTCCATAACATGGCTTAATACATATTTTCTAAGTGGATTTATAAATAAATTCTCTTGTTTACTTACAGCTCCACCAATTAATATTATCTCTGGATTAAAAATGTGAGTTAGGCTAACTAGTCCTTTACCTATATTTTCAATCCACTTATCAACAATTTCCTTTATCTTGATGTTACCTTTATCTAACTCTTCGAAAATATATTTGCCATTTATCTCTTCCTTTTTAGGAAGTAAATTGCTAATAACATCATATTCTTTTATTACTTCCTTAATTAATGCAGTCATAGAAGCATATTGTTCATAGCATCCTACATTACCACATGTACACTTTTTACCATTAGCATCTATTGAAAAATGTCCAAGTTCACCAGCTATTCCTATATTCCCTAGTAGTATTTTAGAATCTACAATTATTCCACCACCTACTCCAGTTCCTATAGTAATACCTATAACATTGTTATATCCTTTAGCTTTACCTACCCATTTTTCTCCAATGACCATACTATTAGCATCATTAATTACAGTAGTCTTTACTTTATATATTTCTTCTAATTCTTTTTTTATTTCAGTACCACACCAGTTTTTAATATTACCTCCAACTCCAACAATAACACCATAGTTACTATTGACTTGACCTGTTGCAGATACTCCAATACCACTAAGAGAATTTTCTAATATATTATTATCTTGTAAAAATACTTTTATTGACTTTTTTACAGTTTCAAATATAGGAGTATTATAATTATCAAAACTTACACTATAATTATTAGATTTTAAAACTTCTCCATTTTCATTAACTAATCCAATTTTTACAGATGTACCTCCTATATCAATACCTAAATAGTTCATAGTTTAACCTCTTTTATTGCTTCTACAAATCTTTCAGTAATTTCTAAAGGTCTAGTTATAGCACCACCCACAACCACTGCATGAGCACCGATTTCTAGCATCTTAGCTGCTTGTTCTGGATAATGAATTCTCCCTTCTGCAATTACTGGAATATCTACTGCTTTAACTAAATTTTCTACTAAATTAAAATCTGGTCCCTCTAATTTTTCTGTATAATCTGTATATCCACTTAAAGTAGTTCCAAGTATATCTGCTCCTGCTTTGTACGCATTTATTCCTTCTTCGTAATTAGATATATCAGCCATTAATAATATATCAGGATATTTTCTTTTAACTTCTTTTATAAACTCTTCTACTGTTTGATTATTAATTCTTTTTCTTAAAGTACAATCTGCTGCAATTATATCAGCACCTGCTTTTGCTAATGCATCTACCTCATCCATTGTAAAAGTAATAAATGGTTCATAACCTTCATATACTTTTTTAATTATTCCTATAACAGGTAATTCTGTTTCTTTTTTAATTTTTACTACGTCTACAACACCATTTGTTCTTATAGCACAAGCTCCTGCTTTTTTAGCTGCTCTTGCCATAAGCGGCATCATAGTATCATCTTCCATATATAGTGGTTCACCTGGTAGTGCTTGACATGATACTATCAGCCCACCTTTTAACTTATTAATAATATCTTCCTTTATCATAAGAACACCCCTCATTTGCATATTAAACGAATTTTATACTTGCTATAAATCTTCATGAAATAACATAAATTTTAGATTTTCATTTTCAAAAAAATTATTTATTTCATGCCCATATTTATGGAATACTAAATGTTTCTTGTTACAATTTGCATTATTAATAACAGCATATTGAGTACTTGGAGGACATATAGTATCTAAAAGTCCTGTTCCTATTAATAATTCACACTCTAATTTTTTTGAAAAATTAACTATATCAATATATCCTAACCTTTTAAATACCTCTTCTTCTTTTAGGTGCATAGGATCAAACCATCTAAAATAATATCTTATTCCTTCATATGCGTCTTTATCTAAATCCATTTCCCAAACTCTTTTAAAATCTGCTAAAAATGGATACTGCATAGAACATTTTTTAATATTTTTATTTAATGCTGCTACAACTAAAGCTAGAGCAGCTCCTTGCCCTTTTCCAAAAGAAATCATTTTATTTATATCTGTTTTATCAAATCCTTCAACAATTTTAGATAATATATAAGCATCTAAATATACCTTTGTATAGTACATATTTACTATATCATCATCTAATCCAACTATTAAATGACCTGAAACCGTAGATCCCTTAGTCCCACCTATATCCTCACTTTTACCACCTTGCCCTCTACAATCCATTGCAATTACAGAGTATCCAAGTGCGATATACCTAGTTAAGTGATGCCAGCCTCTACTAGCTTCCTTATAATCGTGAAACTCTAATACTATAGGTACTTTATTACTTGTTGTTGGACAAATATACTTAGCATAAATATTTGCTCCATCTATTCCTTTAAAGTATATTTCATAATAATCTGCTTGTTTATTCTTAAAATCTTTTTTAACAATCTTATATTCAATATTGTTAATATCAATTTGATTAATTTCATTTTCCCAAAACTCATCAAAGTCATTTGGTTTAATACTTTTTCCTAAATATGATTCCATTTCTTTGATAGGCATATCTAAAACAGGCATTTTACATATCCTCCTTCAAGAAAAAGTCAATTAACATATCATCAAATTCACTTATTTCCTCATGTGTATAATCCGGAAAAATAATATGTTGTTTTTTAGAATTTATATTATTATATACAGCAAATTGTGTTGATGGTGGACATATATTATCCATAAGTCCAGTTCCAAATAATACTTCAGCTTTTAGTCTATGAACAAAATTATGTACATCAATATATCCTAGTTTCGTAAACATCTCAACATTATCCTTACCCATGGAGTTAAACCATCTTGAATAATATCTTAAGCCTTCATATGCAACTAAATCTAAATCCATATCATATACTCTTTCATAATCTGAAAGAAATGGATACAATGCAGCACATCTTTTTATAATAGGATTTAAAGATGAACAAGCTAAAGCTATTCCAGCTCCTTGACTAGCACCATTTGCATATATTTTATTTTTATCTATCCCTTTTAATTCTTGCGCAATTCTACATAATATTGATGTATTTTGAAAAAGTCTTACATAGTACATATCTTTTGCATCTCCATCTAACCCTGCAATAATATGTCCTGAAACTGTAGTTCCTTTATATCCACCAATATCTTCTCCTCTTCCACCTTGCCCTGGGCAATCCATTGCAAGTACAGCACATCCCATACCAGCAAAGGAAGATTGTTCAAACCATCCCCTACTTGCACCTGGGTATCCATGAAATTGCAATATTATTGGTATGTCATAACTTACTTTAGGTTTTATATACTTAGCATATACTTTTTCACCATTTATACCTATAAACCATAAATCATAGTAATTACAGGAGTTAAATCCATTAATTTCACTAGAACTTATATGATAATCCAACTTATGGTCATTTACTTCTTTAATTCTTTCATCCCAAAAACAATCAAAATCTTCAGGGATAGGGTTAGTCCCTGTGTATTTTACAAGCTTCTCTAAAGGCATATCTACTATTGGCATTAAATCACCCCTCTTGAAAATAGACTTTAATTTTACTATCCAATTCTATATTAATTAATTTATTCATTTCATTATCAATATATGGATAATCACTTCTGTAATGTGAGCCTCTACTTTCTTTTCTAAAATCAATAGCTAATAATATTGCTTTTGATAACAATAAATAATTAAGCAATCTGAAAGAGTACCTAATATCTTGATTATTAATTATTTTTTCATAATTAATATTTTTTTCTATTTCATTTAAATCTGCAATAGCATTATTAATACCTTTTTGATTTTTCTCAATCATTGCATTAGCAAACATAATTTTTTGTATTTTTTTTATTAATGTTTTAGCCTCTTTTATATTAAAAACTTCAAAGTCTATCTCGTTTATTCTATTCTCTCTAATTTCCTTAGCATATTTACTAGCATTATTACCAGCAATTATTCCAAAGACTAAACCATTTGCTGTTGATAATCCACCTATTCTATCAGCACCATGCATACCACCTGTACATTCTCCTGCAGCATATAATCCATTAACATTTGTTTCTGCATTTGAGTTAATATATATTCCACCATTTGCCGCATGAAAAAATATACCTATATTTATATCATCATCCATAGTTAGTTTTTTATTTTCTTCTAACCATTTAAAATAAACTTTAATAAACTCTGGGGGATTATTTTTAAGTTCTTTTTTATACTTTATTTTTACCCCTCTTTCATCTTTTAGAAACTCTTTAAAAATAGCATAATCAATATCTTTAGAATATAATCTAGATGTAAAAGGTCCATATGTTGATCTTAAATTTAATTTTTCCTCTATATTATTAATATTCCTAAAAACACTTTCACCATTAGTATTTGTGGCTTCAATATATTTGAAGGTTTTTTCATTAAAAATAGTTTTAAACCTAGGAGTGACATAACCTGGCATCATTTGCATAAATTCTAAATTGGTTAATTTGCAACCAGCCTTTAATCCTAATGCTTGTCCGCTACCTGTAATATCACTTGTATTTAGACTATACTTAAATAACCCTCCAATTCCACCACTTGCTATAATTAAAGCTTTACAACTTATAAACTCTAAATTATTTTCAGAATTTATTATTACTACACCTTTAACTTGATTTTCAGTTTTAACTATATCTATAACTTCTGAAAAAGGATATTTTATTATATTTTCATTATTCAAAAGTTTTTCAAAGACTTTTTTACCACTATTGGTAATTAATTCATCCCACTTTCTTTTCTTATAATCAAAACAAGGGATAAACTCTTTTTCATCTTCATTCTCAGGCTGTATTAATTTTATGCCCATTTTTATTAACTCTTCTTTTGATGAGTTTATATTCTTAACAAATGTTTTTACCAAATTCTCATCTACTACGTTACAGCCCACTCTTATTATTGTATTTATTAAATCCTCTTCATCTTTCTCATCCTCTGGGCTTACCATACCAAATCCCCAAGTACCTGGATAAAAACTAGAGCCAGATAAAATATTTGAACTACTTGCAATTATTACCTTACTCCCATTATTTGAAGCTTGAATTGCAGCCATAACGCCTGCAATTCCAGCTCCCATTATAAAAACATCACATTCTCTATTTTTTTTTAATTTAACTTTATATTTCATCCAAGAATTCAACACCACTTATATTGTAAGTTTCTTTTAATTTCTTAAGACCTTCTCTAAAGTCTGCTTCTTGAGCTTCAGATAAGTTCTCAAATGGACTTCGGCAATATCCTGCATTTATTCCTCTAAATCTTAAAATAGCTTTCATTCCTGCATAGAAAGATGGTAATTGTAAACAGTACATAATAATTTCTATAGCTTGTCTTTGAAGTCTAGTAGCTTCATCTATTTCCTTATTATCAACTGCATTCTTTATATTTATAAATAATTCAGGCATTATGTTATAGAAAGATCCTATTATTCCATCTGATCCAGCTAATAATCCTGAAACAGCCATTTCATCTGCTCCTGAATATACTAAGAAATCTTCTCCAACTTCATCTTTAATTTGTGTTATTTCATAGTGTGATAAAGCAGTATATTTTATTCCTTTAACATTTTCAATAGCTGCTAATCTCTTTATAGCATTCATTCCTAATAATCCAGCTAAAGGAACATTATAAACTATCATTGGTAAACTACATGCATTTGCAATTTCAGTGTAATATTTCACAATTTGATTTTCGTTAAATTTCCAATAGAAAGGAGGTACACTTGAAATTCCATCTGCCCCTACACTCTCAGCATGTTTAGCTAAATCTATAGATAATTTAGTACCTATAGCACCTACATGAACTACAACTGGAACTCTTCCTTTATTTTCATCAATTACAATTT
>JAEZAL010000183.1 GCA_023427705.1 Bacillota bacterium
ATCTGCTCCAAAATCTATTGCTATTTTTAATCTATCTAGACTTCCTGCTGGTGCTAAAATCTCTGGTTTTTTCATGTATTTACCTCCTTTTAGTCACTGCAATTCCATCCCCCATTGGTATTACAGACGTAATTAAATTTTTATCCTTAGATACTAATTCCAAGTATTCTCTCATTCTCTTTACTATAGTTATTTTTCTTCTTTTAACTAAATCATCAGATGCAACCATTCCTCTAAAAAGAACATTATCTGCCACTATTATACCATCTTCACTTAATAATCTAAGGCAATTTGGTAAAAAGTGATTATAATGCCCTTTACCAGCATCCATAAATATTAAGTCGTATTTCCCCTGTAAATTTTCTAGAACATCAAGACAATCCCCTTGGATTATTTCTATTCTATCTTCTAAATTATACTTTTTGAAGTTTTCTCTAGCATATTTTATCATATTTTCATCACGTTCAACAGTAGTAATACTTGCTTTATTTCCTGACGCTTCATACATTAATATTGCTGAGTAACCAATAGCCGTTCCAAGTTCTAATATTTTTAAAGGTTTTTTCATGCTAACAATAAACTCTAAAAATTTTGCAGTTTCTTTTTGTGCAATAGGGACTTTATTGTCTCTTGCAAAATCTTCTAACTCTTTAAATTTATTATTCTCTTCAGGTATTAAACTTCTAATATAATCTTCCATATAATCATAAGTTATTCCACTCATTTTAGTCCTCCAAATAGTAAATGAATTATTAATATCCAAGTTCTTCTAATTTATTCATAAAATCAACATCATTATTAGTAAAATAGTGAGTTTTGTCGTCCTGAAGTACATAAAATAAATAATCTGTATCTTCTGGACTTAATGCTGCTTTAATTGATTCTAACCCTGGATTAGATATAGGTCCTATAGGTAAACCATAGTTTCTATATGTATTGTATGGAGAATCTACTTCTAAATGACTTTCGAAAACAGTTTCTACATGTTCACCTAGAGCATAAATAACAGTTGCATCAATTTGAAGCATCATACCATCATTTAGCCTATTAACTATAACTGAGGAAATTAATGGTCTTTCACTGTCTATTCTTGCTTCTTTTTCAATCATAGAAGCTATAGTTATTATAGTTTCTATATCCTCTTCTTTTACTTCTGTATTAGTTTCTTCTACAGCTTTATTTAACATTTCTTCAAATCTTAAAACCATTTTAGTTAATATTTCTTTAGGTGTTTCTCCAACTTTTAATATGTATGTATCTGGAAATAAATATCCTTCTAAATTATATTTTTTTCTACTATCAATTTTTACATAACTAGGCAACTCATATTCTTTAACAGCTAAAAGAAAATCATCTTCACTACAAATTCCTTCTACTTCAAGTTTTTTACCTATATCCTCTATAGTATACCCTTCTGGAATAGTAAACTTAACAATATTTTTTGTAGATTCTGTAGTTAAAGTTTCTATTAATTCTTTAACAGATAAATCATTTTCTAAAACATATTCACCTTGCATAACATCAATGTTTTTATTTAAAACCTTAACATATAATTTTATAAAAGGTACTCCTCTTATCTTTCCATTATCGGATAAAGAATTTATAATGCTATAAAAGCTGTCACCTTCATTTACTTTTATTGCTATGTTTGAATCACTTTTTAAAGGTTTGTTGATTATACTTATAAAAGTTATTAAAAAGCTTATAAATAAAACTAGAATTGCTATGGGAATTATTTTTAAATTTACTCTTTTCATAAAAACCCCCTACATAGAAAGTAAATAGCCTATTTAGGCTATTTACCTTATTATAATACTTTTTTATTAACTTAGAAAGAAGTTAATCTATTTTTTACTTCTACTTATAACTCTTCTTCTTTCAGCAGCGTCAAGAATTTTCTTTCTCATTCTTATATTTTCTGGAGTAACTTCTACTAATTCATCTGCATTTATAAACTCAAGACATTGTTCTAATGACATCAATCTTGGTGGTGTTAATTTTAATGAATCATCTGAACCTGAAGCTCTTGTATTTGTAAGCTTCTTACCTTTACAAACATTAATATCAATATCTTCTGCTCTAGAACATTCTCCTACTATCATCCCTTGATATACAGGAACTCCTGCTCCTATAAATAGTGTTCCTCTTTCTTGAGCATTAAATAATCCATAAGTTATAGCATCTCCATCTTCAAATGAACATAATGATCCTCTATTTCTTCCTGGAATTTCTCCTTTGAAAGAATCATATCCATGGAAAACGTGATTCATTATACCATTACCTTTAGTATCTGTCATAAATTCATTTCTAAATCCAATTAAACCTCTAGCTGGTACAATAAACTCAAGTCTAGTATATCCATTTACTGCTGAAGTCATATTCACCATTTCAGCTTTTCTTGGTCCTAGCTTTTCCATTACAGGTCCCATGAATTCTTCTGGAACATCAATAGTTAAGTATTCCATAGGTTCTAACTTCTTGCCATTTTCTTCTTTGAAAATAACATTTGCCTTTGAAACTTGGAACTCATATCCTTCTCTTCTCATAGTTTCAATTAATATAGATAAATGAAGTTCTCCTCTTCCTGAAACTTCAAAGCAATCCGATGAAATTTCATTTACTCTTAAACTTACATTAGTTTCTAATTCTTTTAATAATCTATCTCTTAAATGTCTTGATGTAACGAAATCACCTTCTCTTCCTGCAAAAGGAGAATCATTTACCATAAAATTCATGCTTAATGTTGGTTCATCAATTTCAACAAATGGTAATGCTTCTGGATTCACAGCATCAGCAATAGTTTCACCAATATTACAATCTGGGATACCACTTAAAGCAATTATATCTCCTAAAGATGCTTCTTGTACATCTTCTCTGTTTAATCCACTATATGTAAATATACTTGATACTCTATAACTTGTAGTACTTCCATCTTTTCTTACTAATGCAACTTGTTGATTCTTTTTAACTGTTCCTCTATGAATTTTACCAATTGCAATTCTTCCTACATATTCATTAGTATCTAATGTAGTAACAAGCATTTGGAATGGTCCATCTATGTCCCCCTTAGGAGCTTCAACATTTTCTAATATAGTTTCAAATAATGGAGCCATATTATTATTTGTATCTTCAACGTTGTATCTTGCAAATCCTTCTCTTGCTGAAGCATATATTATTGGGAAATCTAATTGTTCATCATTTGCTCCAAGCTCAATAAATAATTCAAATACTTCATCTATTACTTCTTCTGGTCTTGCATTTGGTTTGTCTATCTTATTTATAACTACTATTGGTAGTAATCCTAATTCTAATGCCTTCTTTAAAACAAATTTTGTTTGTGGCATTGGGCCTTCATAAGAATCAACTACTAATAAAACTGAATCAACCATTTTAAGAACACGCTCAACTTCTCCACCGAAATCAGCATGTCCTGGAGTATCAACAACGTTTATCTTAACTCCGTTATATATCATAGCAGTATTTTTTGAAAGAATTGTAATTCCTCTTTCTTTTTCTAAATCGTTAGAGTCCATAACTCTTTCTTCTACTTTTTCATTGCTTCTAAATACATGGCTTTCTTTTAATAAAGCATCTACTAATGTTGTTTTACCATGGTCAACGTGAGCAATTATAGCAATATTTCTAATATCATCTCTACTAATTAAATTCATTTAATTTCCTCCATTATGTTTATTTATATCATGTAAACATATAAATTATTTTTTTCAAAATAAAATTGGATACATTTGTATCCAATTTATTAAAAAGATTATTAAAACTATACTTATTCTAAGATTATTATTAACAAATGTCAACCACTTAGATTATATTTCCATTATAATTGGTAATATCATAGGTTTTCTCTTTGTCTTTTCATAAAGATAAGATCTAAGTTCATCTCTTACTTTAGATTTTAAACTAGCCCAATCTGTTATATTGCTTTCTTCACATTCTCTTAAAACATCTTTTACGATATCTTTAGCCTCGTCCATTAATCCTTCAGATTCTCTTACATATACAAATCCTCTAGAAATGATATCTGGCCCAGCAATAATAGAATTATTTTCCTTAGATAATGTTACAACTACAGTTAAGATACCATCTTGAGATAAATGTTTTCTATCTCTTAATACTATATTTCCAACATCACCTACACCTAATCCATCAACAAATACTTGCCCAGCAGGTACTATTCCATTTTTTCTTATAGAATTTCTAGTAACTTCTATAACTCCACCATTTTCTGGTATCATTACATTTCCTTCTGGCATTCCTAATGATATTGCAAGTTCTCCATGTTGTTTTAAATGTCTATATTCACCGTGAACAGGAATAAAATACTTAGGTTTAACTAAACATTGCATAAGCTTTAATTCTTCTTGACAAGCATGCCCAGAAACGTGTATTTCTGCTAAAGATTTATATATTACTTCAGCACCCTTTTGGAATAATTGATTTATAACTCTTGAAACCAATTTTTCATTTCCAGGTATTGGAGTAGCTGAAATGATAACTGTGTCACCTTCAACTATATTAACCTTTCTATGCTCAGAGCTTGCCATTCTAGACAACGCTGACATAGGTTCCCCTTGGCTTCCTGTAGTTATTATAACTATTTTATCATTTGGATACTTATTGATTTGATCTATACCAACTAATATGTCTTTTTCAAACTCTAAATATCCAAGTTCAGCAGCTACTGCAACTATATTTTCCATACTTCTTCCTGATACAGCTACTTTTCTGCCATATACGCTAGCAGCGTCAATTATTTGTTGTATTCTATGAACATTTGATGCAAAAGTTGCTATTATAAGTCTTCCCTTTGCTTTAGAGAATAATCTTGCAAAGCTTTCTCCTACAACCTTTTCTGACATAGTATACCCTGGCTTTTCAACATTAGTTGAATCTGCCATCATAGCTAATACTCCTCTTTTACCTATTTCTGCAAATCTTGCAAAATCCATAGGCTCTCCATCTATAGGAGTATAATCTATTTTAAAATCTCCAGTATGCAGTACAACACCTAATGGAGTGTGTATTGCAATTGCAACAGAATCTGCTATAGAGTGATTAGTTTTTATAAACTCAACAGAAACTGAATTTAATTTAATTACATCTCTTGGTTTTACTCTTATAAGTTCTGTTGAAGCTAATAAGCCGTGCTCTTTAAGTTTAGTTTCAACAATTCCAAGAGTTAGTTTAGTTCCATACACAGGCACATTTAATTGTTTTAATACATATGGTAATGCACCTATATGGTCTTCATGACCGTGTGTTAAAAATATTCCTCTTATCTTATCTTTATTTTTTAATAAATAACTTATATCTGGTATTACTAAATCAATACCGAACATATCTTCATCTGGGAATTTAAGTCCGCAATCTATAACTATTATATCTTCTTTATATTCAATAGCAGTTATATTTTTACCTATTTCATTAATCCCACCTAAAGGAATAATTCTAACTTTTGCCTTCTCGTTTTTCAATATGTCCCCTCCTTCTTCCTAATTTATGTAAATTAAAGGTTTCTCCACAAGAGATACCTCTTCATCCATTTTAATTATTTTCTTCCATTTTACTTTGACATTTTCTACAAATGCCAAAAAATTTTACACTATGGTCTATAATTTTAAAGCCATAAGATCTTTCAACTTCCTCTTCAAGTTCATCTAAAAGATCATCTTGCACTTCAATTACACCCTTACATTCATTACATACTAAGTGATGATGTCTATGACCCTCATCTTTACGAACTAATTCATATCTACTACATCCATCATCCAAGTCTAATTTACATACAACTCCTAATTCTTCTAATAAAATTATAGTTCTATATACAGTTGCAAGACCTATTTCCGGACAATTTTTCTTTACTTCATCATATATTTCTTCCGCCGTTAAATGTTCGCCTTCATTTTCTATTATTGTATCAACGATAGCTCTTCTTTGCGGTGTTAATTTATATCCTTTTTGTTTTAAATCTTCCTTTAAAACATTGAAATCGATAGTGTTTGAATGTTCCACAGACAATACACCCCCTTCTTAATTATTATTTATAAAAAACTATTCTTCGCCTGAAAAAATAGTATCATATGCTTCTTGAACTGCAGCAAGTTCTACTTCATCATCAATAGGAATTAATAAATCGTCACCATCTTCATCAGTTCCTACTTTTAAAGCAAATATATCTTCTTCTGTATAATTATCATCATATACTATAACATATTCACTTTTTTCTTCTGTATCAGGATTTACCATATCAAAAAATGCAACAACATTTAATTTTACTAAATTCCCATCTTCATCATATAGTTCTAATTGTTTTAAATCTTTATCCATAAAAATCTCCTTTTTTTATAATTTTAAGTTTCTACTTAAGTATTGTCAATAATAATTTTCAATTGATAGTAACTTCTTATTTCATACTTAGTCTATCTAAGTACCCCTGAAGAATATACGTAGCTGCTATTTTATCTACTATTTTCTTTCTTTTATTTCTTGATAAATCTGCTTCTAACATAGCTTTATGAGCAGCAACAGTAGTTAGTCTTTCGTCCCACATCTCAATTTTTAACCCTGTGTACTCCTTTATCTCATTTGAAAATTCTATAACTCTTTCTCCCGATTCCCCAATACTACCATTCATATTTTTAGGTAATCCAATTACGATAGTCTCCACGGAATATTCTTTACATATTTTCTTCACTTCTTCAAGATCAATTTCCCTCTTGCTTCTTCTAATAGTAGTTATTCCTTGAGCAGTCCATCCTAAAGGATCACTTATGGCAACTCCTATAGTTTTGGATCCTATATCTAAACCTAGTATTCTCATATTTTACTCCTTAAAAATTAAAAAGTGCCCGAATTAACGGGCACCCTTTATTTTATTTCTAAATAAGATTTTATAACTTC
>JAEZAL010000280.1 GCA_023427705.1 Bacillota bacterium
TATGAAGCCTTTTTACAAAGAGGTGGAATACTGCCATCACAAATAAATCTATTATTAGATGAACAAGAGTTAAATGAAAAGTTAGGATTACAAAATGTAATTACATTAGATGTATTTGATGTAAATAGTAGAATTTTAAACCCTTATAAAAAGTATTCACTAAATTCTATAACTTTAAATAGTTATCAAGGTCAATTAGATCTTCTAATAGAGGATATAAAAGATAAAAAGTCTAGAGGTTATAGAACTATAATATTATCAGGTACAAGACCTAGGGGAGAAAGATTAGTTAATACTTTAAGAGATAGGGGTATTGAAAGTGTCTATAGAGATAATGTAGACTCTATAGAATTAGGTGAAGTAGCAATTACTTTTGGAAATCTTTTGAAGGGATTTGAATATCCTGATTTAAAACTATGTGTCATTTCTGATAAGGACGTATTTGGTGAAGCAAAGAGAAAAATATCTAAGAGAAAAACTAATAAAAAAGGTATAGGTAAAATAAAAAGTTTTGCTGAACTTAAATTAGGAGATTATGTAGTTCATGCTAATCATGGTGTAGGTGTTTATAAGGGAATAAAGCAAATAGAAGTTGGTGGACATAAAAGAGATTATTTGGATATAGTTTATGATAAAGGAGATAAGCTATATGTACCAGTTGATCAGTTAGATTTAGTTCAAAAATATATTGGTTCAGAAGGGAAAACTCCTAAAGTAAATAAACTAGGTAGTGCAGAATGGAGCAAAGCTAAGGCGAAAGTTAAAAAATCTATAAATGAAATTGCACAAGATTTAGTTAAGCTATATGCAACTAGAGCTACTTTAAAGGGATATAAATATAATAAAGATACAGAGTGGCAAAGACAATTTGAAGATGAATTCCCATTTGAAGAAACACCAGATCAATTAACATCTTTAGAAGAAATTAAGAAAGATATGGAATCTGATAAGCCTATGGATAGACTTCTTTGTGGAGATGTTGGTTATGGTAAGACAGAAGTTGCTGTTAGAGCTGCATTTAAAGCTGTAATGGATGGCAAACAAGTTGCATTTTTAGTACCTACAACTATACTTGCAGAGCAACACTATAAAAATATGATTAAGAGATTTTCAGATTTCCCTGTAAAAATAGATATGATAAGTAGATTTAGAAGTGCTAAAGAGCAAAAAGCAACACTTCAAGCTACGAAAGAAGGAAATGTAGATATACTAATAGGTACTCATAGACTAGTATCTAAAGATATAGTATTTAAAGACTTAGGATTATTAATAATAGATGAAGAGCAAAGATTTGGAGTTGCTCAAAAAGAAAAGATAAAGAACTTAAAGAAAAATGTTGATGTATTGACTTTAAGTGCAACACCAATTCCTAGAACTCTTCATATGTCATTAACAGGAGCAAGAGATATTTCAGTAATTGAAACTCCTCCAGAAGAAAGATATCCTATTCAAACTTATGTTGTAGAGCAAAATGATCAGCTAGTAAGGGATGCTATTTTAAGAGAGGTAAATAGAGGAGGGCAAGTTTTCTATGTTTATAACAGAGTTGAAAGTATAGAAAATATGTCTAAGTACTTATCAGATTTAGTTCCTGAATGTAAAATTGGAATTATTCATGGGCAAATGACTGAAAGACAGTTGGAAACTGAAATGGTAAACTTTATGAATAAAGAGTATGATGTTTTGGTGTGTACAACTATAATTGAGACAGGAATAGATATTCCAAATGTTAATACAATGATTATTCATGATTCAGATAAGATGGGACTATCTCAACTTTATCAATTAAGAGGTAGAGTAGGTAGGTCTAATAGAATAGCCTATGCATACTTTATGTATACTAAAGATAAGGTGTTAACTGAAGTTGCAGAAAAAAGATTAAAAGCACTAAAAGATTTTACTGAACTTGGTTCTGGTTTTAAAATAGCTATGAGGGATTTAGAAATCAGAGGTGCTGGTAATATGATGGGGTCAGCACAACATGGTCATATGGCAGCTATAGGCTATGACTTATATTGCAGGATGCTAGAAGATACTATTAAAATAATTAAAGGTGAAATAGAAAAAGAACCAATTGAAACAACAGTAGACATAAAAGTAGATGCATATATTCCAGGTACTTATATAGAAGATGAAATTCAAAAAATTGAAGTTTACAAGAAAATTGCAGCTATAGAAAGTCTTGATGATTATATGGATATTAAAGCAGAACTTGAAGATAGATATTCAGAAATTCCTGAGCCTGTTTATAATTTAATGGATATAGCATATATTAAGAGTAGAGCAAAAATGCTTTCTATTGAAGAAATTAAAGAGACACCAAAAGAAATTAAGTTTATTTTTGCAGATGGAATTAATAACTTGAATAAAATTTACAAATATTTATTAGAACATTATAAGGATAAAGTATTCTTAATGTTTGGAGAAAAGCCATACTTCGGTGTTAGAATATCTGAAGTGAAAAAAGAAGGAATTTTAGGGTTATTTAAAGAAATGTTAGATAGTCTAACTAAAGATATTTAATAATTAACAAATTGAATAACTGACACAATATTGATATACTATTTGTGTATAATTAAAAGGGTTTACAAAATAAATAGAAATGAGGGAACATCATTGATTAAAATTAAAAAATTAATAGCTGCAGGAGCATTAGGTATCTTTGCTTTTTCAGCAGTGGGATGCCAAATGATACAAAAGACTCCAGAAGCAATAAACAATACTGTATTAGCTAAAGTTGGGGATACTAAAATCACAAGAGGAGACGTAAATGAAATAGCAGATCCATACCTACAATCATATTTTGGGGAAAATTATGATTCTAATACAGAGGTAGCGGAGCAAGTAAGAGAGTTAAGAATTCAAGCTATAAATCTATTAGTAGAAGAAAAGATAATGTATAAAAAAGCAGAAGAATTAGGTGTTCTTCCAACAGATGAACAAGTTGAAACAGAAGTTCAAAACTTTATAACAAACTTAAAAGAAAATCTAGGTGGAGAAGATGCCTTTAATACTGCTTTAGCAGAAACAGGAATGACTTTAGAAGAATATACTGAACAATTAAGAGAAAACATGAGAGCTAATTTAATTAATACTAATGTTAATAATGAAATATTTAAGGATGTAACTGTATCAGATGATGAAATAAAAACTTATTATGATGAGCATTTAGACAGCTTTAAGACTGCAACAGTTTCTCATATTTTAATAAAAGATGAAAATACAGCTAAAGAAGTAAGAGAAAGAGCTGCAAATGGTGAAGATTTTGCTACATTAGCAAAGGAGTATTCAGAAGATACAGGTACTAAAGAAAATGGTGGAAGCCTAGGAACTGTAGCTTATGATACAACTCAATATGTTCAAGAATTTACAGATGCATTTAAGGCTTTAGGAGAAGGTGAAGTTTCAGAACCTGTAAAAAGCACTTATGGATATCATATAATAAAGGTTACTGATATAAAACAAGAAACTTTAGACGAAGCAAAAGATTCAATAAAGACTACATTAGAAAATGAAAAGAAAAGTGAAATATATACTACTTCTATGGAAGAATGGAAGAAAGAATATAAGGTTAAAACATACGAAAATAGATTATAAAATGTTTTTAGGAATTAGCTATTTATTAGCTGATTCCTTTTTTGTTTTTAGTTACCTAATATTTTTTAATTAAATAAAAAAATGGTTATATGGGTATAAAATTTCTAAGAAGTCAAATAATAATATTGCAACTAATTATTAATTAAGGGAGGTAGCTCATAATAATGAAAGCAACAGGGATTGTTAGACGAATTGATGACTTAGGAAGAGTTGTAATACCAAAGGAAATAAGAAGAACTTTAAGGATTAGAGAAGGAGATCCGTTAGAGATTTTCACTGATAGAGAAGGTGGAGTTATTTTAAAGAAATATTCACCTATTGGAGAATTAACTGATTTTTCAAAGGAGTATGCTGAAAGCTTGCAACAAGCAATTGGACATATTATTTTAATAGCAGATAAGGATGCATTTATATCAGTAAGTGGTGGTTCCAAGAAGGAGTATGTTGAAAGAAAGGTTAGTCAAGAGCTAGAAAAGATAATGGAAGAAAGAAAAGCTGTTTTAATAACAGACCAAAGCAAGACTATTCCATTACATAGTGATGAAGAAGCAGGAAAATATACTAGCCAAGTAATATCTCCGATAATAGCTGAAGGAGATGCAATAGGAGCAGTTATTATCTTATCAAAGGAATCTGGTGAAAAATTAGGGGAACTAGAATTAAAACTATCTGAAACAGCTTCCGCTTTCTTAGGTAAACAAATGGAACAATAAAACAAATAAAATATAAAGTTATCAATAAAAAGTAATAATACCTCTAAACTTAAAATAAAAATTATTAAAGCAATTAAAAGTTTGGAGGTATTTTATGAAGAAACAATCGCTAATAAAAGCAAGCTTAATACTTGGCATAGCAGGTATAGTAGCGAAATTTTTAGGATTATTCTTTAGATGGCCATTAATTATGCTGATAGGAGATGAAGGCGTAGGATACTATCAAATGTCATACCCTTTATATATGTTTTTCGTTGCTATGGCTTCAGGCGTTCCTGTAGCTATTTCTAAGATGATTTCTGAGAAAAAGGCAAAGGGAGATATAGAAGGCATATTTGTTACACTAAAGGAATCTACAATTTTAATGATGATTATGGGGATTGGAACAAGTCTTATACTATTTGTTTTTGCTAAGCCAATTATAAATTTTGTGCAGTGGGATATGAAATCATATTATTCTTTACTAGGAATATCATTTGCCCCATTCATAATTTCCATTATGACTATATATAGGGGATTCTTTCAAGGACTTCAAAATATGACTCCTTCAGGAGTTTCTCAAATATTAGAGCAAGTAGGAAGAGTAATAATTGGAGTTGGACTTGCTATATTACTTTTACCTAAGGGGATAGAATATGCAGCAGGGGGGGCAGCCTTTGGAGCGGCAGCAGGAGGAGTAATAGGAGCTAGTTATTTATATGAAAAGTATAAAAAAATTAGGAAAGAAATGTGGAATAGAAAAGTTAAGAGTGATCCAGAAGTTCTTACAGCAATACTAAAAATAGCACTTCCTATATCTATAGGAGCAACTGTGGGAACAATAATGAGTTTAATTGATTCTATACTAGTTCCACAAAAATTATTACAAGCAGGTTTATCATCAGAAAAAGCAACTATTCTTTATGCACAGCTTACAGGGAAGGCAAATGTAATAACTAATATTCCTTTGACCTTATCAATGGCACTAGGGATAGCATTGATACCTATAATAGCAGAAAAATATATAATGAATAGAAGAGATGAATTAGAATCTAAAGTTCAATTATCTATGAAAATGGCAATGCTTATAGCTATGCCGTGTACATTAGGTCTCTATTTTCTCGCTGATCCCATAATGAAGGTTATATTCCCAGGAAGATATGATGGAATATTAATATTAAAGTATCTATCAATATCTGTACCTTTTATAATTTTAACTCAAACAACTACATCTATTATGCAGGGAATAGGTCATTATATTAGACCGATAATTAATTTGTTTATAGGATGTATAGTTAAAGTTATATTAACATTTATTTTAGTGCCTATGCCAGAAATTAATATATATGGTGCTGTAATAGCTAGTATTTCTGCATATTTAGTAGCAACCATATTAAATTTAATTTCTTTAAGAAAAAGGCTTAAATTAAGACTAAATATATACAAATCTTTCATTAAACCTATAATAGCAGCATCTATTATGATTATTGGAGTTATATTTTCATATAATTTAATATATAGTAAAACTGCTAGTAATACTTCTTCTTGCTTATTAGCTATATTTTTGGGTATTATTATATATATAATATTAATATTAATACTTAGAATATTTAGTATAGATGATATAAAAAATAGAATCATAAAAAATTAATTAGTAAGGAGAGAACCTAATGATAAAGATAATAGGTTTAGGACCAGGGGCACCAGATGCTTTGACTATAGGTGCAGTTAGAGCTTTAGAAGAAGGGAATAATATATATTTCAGAACTGAAAAACATCCAACTGTAGACTACCTAAGAACAAGGGTAGAAAAATTTAAAACATATGATCATTATTATGAGACTTCAGATAACTTTGATGAAGTTTATGAAAATATAGCTAGTGATATAGTAAAAAATCATAAGGAATTAGGAGATATAGTTTATGCAGTTCCTGGGCATCCCTTAGTAGCTGAAAGGTCAGTGTTTAATCTTATAAGCTTATGTGATAGTGAAGGTATTAAATATGAAATAGTTCCAGCTGTAAGCTTTATTGATGCAATGATGGATGTATTAAAAATAGATCCAATAGAAGGCTTAAAAGTTGTTGATGCTTTTGATATTAGCAACCAAGTTTTAGATAAGAGAATAGGAACAATAATAACTCAAGTTTATAATCATCTTATAGCATCAGAAGTAAAACTAAGACTACTAGATTATTATAATGATGATACAGAGATATATTTTGTTAGAGCAGCTGGAATAGAAGGTGAAGAATCTATTAGAAAAATTCCTATTTATGAACTTGATATGCAAGAAGATATAGATTATTTAACTTCTATTTATATCCCTAAAGATACCAATAATAAAAAAGATTTTAACGATTTAGTTGAAATATTTGATACACTAAGAGGTGAGAACGGGTGTCCTTGGGATATGGAACAAACTCATGAAAGTATAAAAAATCAATTATTAGAAGAAGCTTATGAATTAGTGGATAGTATAAATAATGATAATATTGATGGAATGATAGAGGAACTTGGCGATGTTCTATTACACGTAGTTTTCCATGCATCTATTGGAAAAGATGATGGGTATTTCAATATTTATGATGTTATAGGCTCTATATGCAATAAGATGATATATAGACACCCTCATGTTTTTGGTGAAGTAGAGATTTCAAATAGTGATGAAGTTTTAAATACATGGGATGAGCTTAAAAAGAAAGAAAAGAGTTATGAAACTATCACTGATGAAATGAAAGCTATAGCTAATGCACTTCCTGCCTTAGTAAGGGCACATAAAGTTCAAAAGAAAGCTGCAAAAGTAGGATTTGATTGGGATAAAGTTGAAGAAGCAGCTTTAAAAGTTGAAGAAGAATTAAAAGAGGTATTAGAGGTATATAAATCCAATAATGAGGAAAAAATAAAAGATGAAGTAGGGG
>JAEZAL010000227.1 GCA_023427705.1 Bacillota bacterium
ACTGGAACTTCTATCCCCTTATCTTCTTTTATTTTATCAAAAGCTTCTTTTATTAAATCCTTAGTAGCTCCTAATAAAATTAATTCTATTATATATGGATATCCCTCTTTAGCAAGTGGTTCTAAAGGATTGTTTTTGTCATATCCTCCAGCAATTAATATTACCTTCCTATCAAATGCAAATAAACCGGCTAATGTTCTAGTTGGGCTAGATGCAATAGAATCATTATAATATTTAACACCATTGAACTCTCTAACTAATTCACATCTATGTTCTACTCCAACAAAAGTCCTTGCTACTTTTTTCATAATATCTATATTAACTTCTTCTTTAGTAGCTAAGAAAGCTGCTAGGTAGTTTTCTATATTATGAATTCCTTTAATTAAAATATCATCTTTAGTACATACCTCTTCCCCGTCAACATATAGTATGTTATCTATAAAGCAAGCTCCTTTTTCTAACATTCTTTTAGAGCTAAACTCTTTTACTTCTCCCTTTGCTTCCGGAACAAAGCTATGAGTTATTTCATTTTCCCTATTTAATATTAAAAGACTAGATTGATCTTGATATAAGAATATGTTTTTCTTTGCATTTATATACTCTTCCATATCTTTATGCATATCTAAATGATTAGGTGCTAAATTTGTAACAATAGCCACATCTATATAAGTATCCATAGTCATTAATTGAAAACTAGATAATTCTAATACTACCTTATCTTCAGATGTTATTTCTTCTATATTAGCAAATAAAGGCGTTCCTATATTTCCACCAACCCAGGTCTTATATCCTGCTTCAATAAGTAATTTTGATACTATTGTTGTAGTTGTTGTTTTTCCATCACTACCTGTTATACCAAATATTTTACCTTTGCAGTACCTTACAAACTCCTCCATTTCTGAAGTAATATATGCACCTTCTTCTTTTGCTCTCACTAATGCTTCACAATCTATTCTCATAGAAGGAGTTTTAAATACAACCTCAAAACCTGTAAGTCTATCTAAATATCCTTCACCTAATTCTAATGATACTGATAAACTATCAAATTCATTAGCTATATTTCCTAATTCTTCTCTACTTTTTTTATCAAAAGCTGTTACTTTTGCTCCAAGCTTAACTAAAAACCTAATAAGTGGTATATTACTAACACCGATACCTACAACAGCAACATTTTTACCTTTTATATACTCTTTAAATTCACTAAATGGTTTTTTCATATTCTTCCTCCAACCATATTTATATAAAAATATTATATTAATATATTAAGACTTTGCTAACTACCAAATCTTATTTAATTTGTTAGAAAGTAAATTTTCATTAATTAAGTCTGTCCCAATCTTCTATAATTATAACACTTTGATTTGTTAAATACAAAAAGGAGCTTTTTACAGCTCCCTTTTAAAATTAAAATTCTAAGCTCTTTTCAATATAAGCTTCTAATTCAGATATTTTAATTCTTTCTTGTTGCATAGTATCTCTATTTCTAATAGTTACAGCTTCATCTTCTAAAGTATCAAAGTCTATAGTAACACAGAAAGGAGTTCCTATTTCGTCTTGTCTTCTATATCTCTTACCTATACTTCCAGTTTCATCATATTCTAAATTGAACTTCTTGCTTAAATCAGCATATACTTCTAAAGCCTTTTCTGAAAGTTTCTTTGATAGTGGTAATATAGCAGCTTTATATGGTGCTAATGCTGGGTGTAAATGCATAACTGTTCTAACATCGCCACCTTCTAATTCTTCTTCATCATATGCATCAACTAAAAATGCTAAAGCAACTCTATCAGCACCTAAAGATGGTTCAATTACGTAAGGAACATACTTCTCATTTGTTGTTGGATCTAAGTAGCTCATATCTTGACCTGAATGTTCTTGATGTTTATTAAGGTCATAATCTGTTCTATCAGCTATTCCCCATAATTCTCCCCATCCAAATGGGAATAAGTATTCTATATCTGATGTAGCATTAGAATAGAATGATAACTCTTCTTCGCCATGATCTCTCATTCTTAAGTTTGATTCATTAACTCCTAAATTTAATAAGAAGTTAAAGCAATAATCCTTCCAATACTTAAACCATTCTAAATCAGTTCCTGGTTTGCAGAAAAATTCTAATTCCATTTGTTCAAACTCTCTAGTTCTGAAAGTAAAATTTCCTGGAGTTATTTCATTTCTAAAAGATTTACCAATTTGAGCTATACCAAATGGCACTTTCTTTCTTGAAGTTCTTTGAACAGATTTAAAGTTAACAAATATACCTTGTGCTGTTTCTGGTCTTAAATAAATTGTACTAGCTGAATCTTCTGTAATACCTTGGAAAGTCTTAAACATTAGATTAAACTTTCTTATATCTGTATAATTCATTTTTCCACACTTAGGACATACTATATTATTACTTTCAATATATTCTTTTAATTGATCATTAGTCCATCCATCAGCACTTGCAACTTCTGCACCATTTTCAGTCATATGATCTTCAACTATTTTATCAGCTCTAAATCTTGCCTTACATTCTTTACAATCCATTAATGGATCTGAGAAGCCTCCAACGTGACCTGATGCTACCCAAACTTCTGGATTCATTAATATAGCGCAGTCTACCCCTACATTATAAGGGCTTTCTTGAACAAATTTTTTCCACCAAGCCTTCTTTACATTGTTTTTAAATTCAACTCCTAGAGGGCCATAATCCCAAGAGTTTGCTAATCCTCCGTAAATTTCTGAGCCAGGAAATACAAAGCCTCTACTTTTACAAAGAGCAACTATTTTTTCCATTGTTTTTTCTACTGCCATTTTAATACCTCCAATTTTTTATAAATAAAAAAGGCCCTAAACCTAAAGTGACGAAATTTCTATTCCGCGGTTCCACCCTTCTTGGCTCTAGCCCAACTTTCAATACTATAACACTCAAAAGCGCCCTTCAACTTAACTTTATAACGATTTTCACCAATCATCGTCTCTCTAAAATAAAATTTAAGTTTACTCCTCTTTCTCTCAGTGCTTATTAAATTATATATCCATTTTACCAAAAGCCTTTTATATGTCAAGGAAAAAGAGAATGTAGATACTATATTATCTTATAATTTTTTAAATAAAAAAGAGTTTTATAACAATAGATAAGTTATCTACTCTTATAAAACTCTTTTTATAAAATGGCTCCGTGGAGAGGATTCGAACCTCCAACCTATCGGTTAACAGCCGAGTGCTCCACCATTGAGCTACCAC
>JAEZAL010000044.1 GCA_023427705.1 Bacillota bacterium
GTGCCGGCCTGTCACGCCGGAGGTCGAGGGTTCGAGCCCCTTCTGAGTCGCCACTTTAAAGTTTAAAATGAATATGGCTCCTTGGTCAAGCGGTTAAGACACCACCCTTTCACGGTGGTAACAGGGGTTCGATTCCCCTAGGAGTCACCATTTGGAAGCATAGCTCAGCTGGGAGAGCATCTGCCTTACAAGCAGAGGGTCACAGGTTCGATCCCTGTTGTTTCCACCATATAAGCTGGCATGGCTCAACGGTAGAGCAGCTGACTTGTAATCAGCAGGTTGTAGGTTCGATTCCTATTGCCAGCTCCATAATAAGGGGGAGTTCCCGAGTGGCCAAAGGGGGCAGACTGTAAATCTGTTACGTTTCGTTTCGATGGTTCGAATCCGTCCTCCCCCACCAAAATAAAAAGTCGTATTTCGTTAGAAGTACGGCTTTTTATTTTTTATTATTCAGTACTTAAGAATTTCTTGGAATTAAAGGAATTGTAATAGCATTTATAAATACAGCTAGTGAAAATAGGAAATAGTTTTCAAAAAATAAATATTGAAAAAAATATGTATTATTATTGACTAATTATTTTTAAGATGATATAATCTGAAAAGTAAAATTTGATATTAGTTCTTATCAAGAGAGGTGGAGGGAAAAGGGCCCTATGAAACCCGGCAACCTGCTTTATTAAGTGTGGTGCCAATTCCAGCAATTAATTTTGCAAGATAAGAAAGGTTATGACTTTTGACATCTCTTCTTATCGAAGGGATTTTTTTATTATATAGGTAGTTTTAGAATTAATATCAAAAGATGAGAAAGGAGATATTAAGATGAAAAGATTATTTACATCAGAATCAGTTACAGAAGGGCATCCAGATAAAATTTGTGATCAAATATCAGATGCTGTATTAGATAGCATTTTAGCACAAGATCCTACAGCTAGAGTAGCTTGTGAAACTGCTGTTACTACAGGAATGGTATTAGTTATGGGAGAAATATCAACTAATTGCTATGTTGATATTCCAAAGTTAGTAAGAGAAACAGTTAAAGAAATAGGTTATGATAGAGCAAAGTATGGATTTGACTGTGAAACATGTTCAGTATTGACTTCTATAGATGAGCAATCTGGAGATATAGCTATGGGAGTTAATGAAGCTTTAGAAGCTAGAGCAGGTGAAAAAGACGATGTTGAAGCTGTTGGTGCAGGAGACCAAGGTATGATGTTTGGTTTTGCAACTAACGAAACAGAAGAATTTATGCCATTACCGATAGCTATGGCACATAGATTATCAAGAAGATTATCAGAAGTTAGAAAAAATGGTACTTTAGCATATTTAAGACCAGATGGAAAAACTCAAGTTACTGTTGAATATGATGATAACAAAGTAGTAAGAATAGATGCTATTGTTATATCAACACAACATAGCGAAGATGTTACTCAAGAACAAATTAGAGAAGATTTAATGGAACATGTAATAAAAGCTGTAGTACCAGCTGATTTATTAGATGAAAAAACTAAGTATTATATAAATCCAACAGGTAGATTTGTTGTTGGAGGACCACAAGGAGATAGTGGTTTAACAGGAAGAAAGATAATAGTTGATACTTACGGTGGATATGGAAGACACGGTGGTGGTGCTTTCTCAGGAAAAGATCCAACTAAGGTTGATAGATCAGCAGCTTATGCAGCTAGATGGGTTGCTAAAAACTTAGTTGCAGCTGGTGTAGCTAATAAGTTAGAAATTCAATTAGCATATGCTATTGGTGTTGCTAAGCCAGTATCAATTGAAATAGAAACATTTGGAACAGGTAAGAAATCAGAAGAAGAAATAGTATCAATTGTAGAAAAGGTATTTGATTTAAGACCAGGTGCTATAATTAGAGATTTAGATTTAAGAAGACCAATATATAAGCAAACTGCTGCTTATGGTCATTTTGGTAGAAATGATTTAAATTTACCATGGGAACAATTAGATAAAGTAGAAGAAATAAAGAAATATCTATAAGACTAGATATAAAATAAAAAAGACACTTTGTATACTATATTTAAGTATGCAAAGTGTTTTTTATTAGGCTCTGTTTTAGACTGATGTTGATAATGGAAAGTATAAAAGTGGATAAGCAAATTTACCCACTTTTAATTTGCAATAGTTTAATATTGAGTACTATTGAATTTTCTTTATATATTCAATTTCATCTTCACTTCTTGAGACTTCTACATAACCAAATTTTTCATATAAGTGTTGATTACCTATACTAAATACGGGTGTAGAAAGTTGCCATTCATTAATATGTGGATATGTTTTTTCAATCAATTCCATTACTATATAACCATATCCTTTTCCTTGAAATGAGGGATGTATTACAAAATCTTCAAATCGCATCTTACTATCAGCCAAAGAAATAAGAAACAATGCACCTATGATCTGATTATCTAATTGAATCTTATAAGCAATAAACTTCTTTATAATATCAATTTCAGACTCCACCTTATCATATCCTGGAGGACCTCCGTTCCTTCCTAAATATGTATTAATTTCCTTGTTGTATGCTTTTGTTTTTATGTCAGTAATTAATTTAGCATCCTCAATTTTTGCCTTCTTTATCTCTAACAATTTTCATTCCCCTTTCAAATAAAAAAGATTATATTAGTAATTCCAATTTCTCTATTAAATACAATTTCATAAAAACATATATTTTAAGTAATTCGAAACGAATTACATCAATAATTTTACATTCTACATTCAAAAAAGGAGCCACTGAGTAGCTCCTTTATTCTATACTAAAACTTTTCCGCCTACTATTACATTTTTAATGTTAATATCTTCATCAAATAATACTAAATCTGCATCATAACCTTCTTTAATAAGACCTTTTCTATCTTCAACTTTACAGTGCTTTGCAGCATTATAGCTAGCCATTTTAACAGCTTCATATAATGGAAGTCCAACATTTTTATAAACATTATGAATTGCTTTATCTAAAGTAAGGATTGATCCAGCTAAGCTTCCGCTTAATAATCTTGCAGCACCATTCTTAACTTCAACATCTTGACCACCTAAAGCATACATACCATCAGGCATTCCACAAGCCATCATAGCATCTGTAACTAAAAGAACTTTATCAGGAGTCTTTTGGTTATATGCTATTCTAAGAGATGGATAAGATACATGTATTCCATCTGAAATAGTTTCAGTTGTTATTTCACTATCAAATATTGCACCAACAACTCCAGGTTCTCTATGAGCAAAAGGTGTCATAGCATTGAAAAGGTGTGTTGAGTGACCACATCCACATTTTATTCCTTCCATAGCTTCATCATAAGTTGCTTTAGTATGGCCTATAGAACAAACTACACCTCTTTGAGATAACTCTTTAATTAATTCCTTAGCACCAGGAATTTCAGGGGCAATTGTTATAGATACAACAGCATCTTCAGCATCGCCTACCATGGCATTATAGTTCTCTAAAGTTGGTGGAATTAAATAATTTGGATTTTGAGCTCCTATAGCCTTTGGACTTATAAAAGGTCCTTCTAAATGGGCACCAAGTACTATAGCACCATCAGTTCCATTTTCCTTAGCTTCCTTTATAACTTCCATGGATTTTCTAATATCTTCTACAGCAACAGTCATTGTTGTAGGAGTAAAAGCAGTAGTTCCATGTTTAACTATTACTTTTGATATTTCATTAATAGCCTCAAATGTTCCATCCATAGTATCATGTCCACCAGCACCGTGAATATGAACATCTATAAATCCAGGGGATAAATATAAACCATTAGCATCTATTACATCTTTATCATCAAAATTAGATGGATTTATTTCCTTTATTTTTCCGTTTTCAACTAAAACAGATCCCTTTTCTACCTTATCAAGATATACAATATTACAATTTTTAATAAGCATATAAGCACCTCCATAATTCCTAACATACACTAATTATACCATATTAAATTTAATGAAATTTAAAAAATAGTAATCTTTATTATGTATTATTTCAGATATATTATATAATAAAAATAGTAATAAATAAAATATATTTAGATTTGGAGAATGTAACATGGAAGATTATATAAACGGAATAGTTGAATCTATTGTATTTAGAAGTGATGATACTGGATATGTAGTAACTAAAATAAGAATGGAAAAGGAAGTTGTAAATGCAGTTGGAGTAGTTCCTTTTATAAAAGAAGGTCAACATGTTAAACTAAAAGGTCAATGGATAGTTCATAAGCAGTTTGGACGACAATTTAATATAGAAGAATATGAAGAAATACTTCCAAATTCTACAAAGGGAATAGAAAGATATTTATCTACAGGAATAATAAGAGGTATAGGACCCATTACAGCTAAGAGATTAGTAGAAAGATTTAAAGAAAAAACTTTAGAAGTTTTAGATACTGATATAGAGAAAATAAAAGAAGTAGAAGGAATAGGACAAAAGAAGTTTGAGATAATTAAAGAATCTTATATGGAACAAAGGGAGTTAAAAGATATTGTGATGTTTTTCCAAGGGCATGGAATGAGCACAAATCAATGTATAAAAATACATAAAACCTTTGGAGCAGATGCTAAAGAAATAATTTTAGAGAATCCCTATATACTTTCAGATGAAATTAGTGGTATAGGATTTATAACTGCAGATAGAATAGCAAAGAATTTAGGTATTGAACCTGATTCTCCATTTAGAATTCAAAGTGGAATTAGATATATATTAAATCAATTTTCAGCTTCTGGTAACACTTTTATGCCTAAGGATGATTTAATAAGGGAAGCAAGCAAAATATTAGGAGCTACACCAGAGATGGTTGATGAGAGTCTATATAATTTATCTTTAGACTCTAAAGTGAAAGTGGAGAAAATAGATGGAATAGATTCTGTTTTTTCACTTCCATACTATTACTGTGAGCTAGGTGTTACAAATAGGATAATAACTTTGAGTATGGAAAACTTTAGAAGTATAAATTCGGATGTTGAATTTGAAATAGGTGTTTTTGAAAAAAAATATAATATAAATTTTGCTCCTTCTCAAAGAGAAGCCATAATAGGTGCTTTTGACAATGGAATAGAAATAATTACTGGAGGCCCTGGTACTGGAAAAACAACTATAATAAAGGCTATAATTGAAATTTATGAAAATAATAATATGAAGGTAGTTTTAGGTGCTCCTACTGGTAGAGCTGCAAAAAGAATGAGTGAGTCTACTGGAAGAGAAGCAAAGACAATACATAGATTACTTGAAATGGGAGTTAGTGATGAAGGGAAATCCTTTTATAAATTAGGAGAAAGTGAACCTTTAGAAGCAGATGTAATTATCATAGATGAAGCTTCAATGATAGATATAATGCTTATGAACACCTTGCTTAAGGCAATAAAATTAGGAACTAGACTTATTATAGTTGGTGACGTAGATCAGCTGCCTTCCGTTGGTGCAGGTAATGTATTAAAAGACTTAATAGAAAGTAAATTTATAAAGGTTGTTAGACTAAAAGATATATTTAGACAAGGAAAAGAAAGTTTAATAGTAACTAATGCTCATAAAATTAATAATGGAGAAATGCCGATTTTAAATAGAAAAGACGGAGATTTTTTCTTTGAAAATAGAGAAGATGTAAATGAAATACTTAGAACAATAATAGATTTGATAAATCGAAGACTTCCAAAGTTTAATAGTAATTGGGATAAGTATAGAGATATTCAAATACTAACTCCTACTAGAAAAGGTATATTAGGAGTGCAAAATTTAAATAATGAGCTACAAAATATATTAAATCCAAAATCTCCAGATAAAAAAGAAAAAGATTTAAAAGAAGTTACCTTTAGAGAAGGTGATAAGGTAATGCAAATTAAAAACAATTACTCTCTAAAATGGGTTAGAATAAATGGATATGGAGATAATGAAGGAGTAGGCGTATTTAATGGAGACATGGGTTTTATAGAAAGTATTAATGATGAAGATAAAACTCTTACTGTGATTTTTGATGATGAAAGAAAGGTTGTTTACGATTATATATACTTAGATGAATTAGAGTTAGCATATGCAATAACAATTCATAAAAGTCAAGGTAGTGAATTTAAAGTAATTATTACTCCCGCTTTTATGGGATCACCACTACTTATGAATAAAAATTTACTTTATACAGCAATTACTAGAGCAAAGGAATTAGTTGTTGTTGTTGGAGTTACAAAGGCATTACAATATATGATTACTAATGATAAAAGTATAAATAGATATTCATCTCTAAGAAACAGGATTGTAGATATTACTAGTAATGAAATATTCGCTGAATAGGAGAATTTAAATGTTAGATAATATACTAATTAATACTAAAGAGTTTAATAATTGTATATCTAAAATAAATAAATGGTATAATAAGCAATCAAAAGTTTTAAATATAATAACAAATCCATACAACACAACATCAATTTTTTTAAACATCATTAAGTTATTAATTAAAGAAAAGAAAAGGGTTCTATATGTATGGAATGGAGAAAAGTGTAATAGTGAAATATTAAATGAATTAAAAAAAGAAAATTTAGATTTTAAATATTCCTGTAGTAAAGAGAAGGATGGTTCTGAAAGCTTAGTTTTTATTAATATTAGAAATGTTAATTCTGTAAAAGATTATTATGATCTTTGTATTGTTGACGATATAAGTAGCTATTCTACTGTATCTAAAGAAGAAATAAGGTGTGGAATAGAATGGTTATATATTTATTCTAAAAGGATAATATCATATTCAGTAGAGAGAGTAATTAATATGGGATCATCTTTTGACGTAAGTGATTTGATTAGAAAACATGTATTTGTGGAACCTAGGATAATAACTACTAGAGTAAAATTAGATGAAGATATCCCATATACTTTATACGACTATCTAATGTGGTTTAAAAATAATAAAAGAAAAGTAATAATTTATGCTCCAACAGAGGAAAAAGTTAATAAGGTTTATAATTACTATACTAATGAAATAAGGATAAAAGATGTAAATGTTATTAAATTGTTAAATGGAGATTCTACAAAAGAAATAGATAATGAGTACTTTAATAAAAATAAAACCACATTTATCATCACAAACTTTATAAGAGAGTATTCCTTGGGAAATGACGGAATTGATATAGTTACACTATTTGCAGATGAAAATTTTTACAACTGTAAAAAAATACTTTATTTTTGTGCAGATGTAGGAAAAAATTCGAAAAATAAAAATGTAGGGGAAGTTCTATTAGTAGCTAAAGATATTTCAACAAATATGGATTTAGCAAAGGATATAACAAGGAGATATAATAAAAATATATGGGAAAAAGGATTATTAAACTATTAATTTCATTAAAAGATGAAATACTAGATATTATTTATCCTCCAAAAAATAGTTGTATAATTTGTGAAAGTGAATTTATAGGTATATGTCCATTGTGCAAAAGTAAGATAAAAAGAGTTAAAGACAATGATAAAGTTATTTCTTACGGCTATTATAATGGAATTCTAAAAAAACTTATATTAGAGTTTAAGTATAATAAAAATTTTGTTGCAGGCTCAATATTAGTAGAATTTTTGTGTGAAATAATTAAGAAGAATAATCTTGATGTAGATTATATTGTTTTTATACCAAGTAGTAAAAAGGCAATGAAGGATAGAGGATTTAACCAATGTGAATATTTAGCTAAGGAGATAAATAAGCAATTAAATATAAGCATATGTAAGGATATAATAAAAAATAAAAACATTAAAGAACAAAAACTATTATCAAGAGAAGAAAGATATAAAAATATAAAAGATGCTTTTAGTTTAATAAGTGATAAAAATATTAGAAATAAAAGGTTATTACTTATTGACGATGTTATGACAACAGGTGCTACATTATATGAATGTGAAAAAATGCTTATAAAAAATGGAGCACTTTCAATAAAAATGTTGACAGTTGCGAAAAGTTATATATAATAATAGAGTAAAGATAGGTCTGTGGATGAAAGTCGATGCTAGTCGCAGGCAAAACGATCCACGTAAGTTTGGAAAAATTCTAAATGAGCATGGTGCGGTGTAGAAGTAAGTCCTACCAAGAAATTGAGAGGGTTAGTAGTGAGGGGTTAAGTCCTAGTAGCAAAAGCTCCAGTAGGCGAGTGTGGGGTCAAAATCCAGGTCAGCTATTTTTACTGTTATAGCTATTAGATTAACTAATGGCTATATTTTTTTTGTTTTTTAGGAAATTAGATATAATCATTTTTTTAGTTTAAATAAAAAAATTAACATTCTGAAAATTATGGATAATAATGTTGATAAAAACGTTTGCGAATAGTATAATGTATTTATAAATAGATAAATAATAAATATTCTACTGTTTAAGCATTAAGCTTATAGAGAGGGGATGAACTTTTATGAGAGTTTCAGTAATAGCAAAAAATACTACAACAACACCTGCATTGAAGGATATGGTAGAAAAGAAGTTATCAAAGGTAAAGAGATATTTTAATCCAGATGTTGAAGCAAGGGCTACCTTATCAGTTCAAAAGAATAAACACAAGGTAGAAGTTACAATACCTTTTAATGGAGTTATACTTAGAGCAGAAGAAGCAACTGATGATATGTATAAATCAATAGATTTAGTTGTTAATAAATTAGAAAGACAAATTAGAAAGCAAAGAACTAAATTGTCTAGAAACAATAATGAATCTCTAAGATTTACACAAATAGATGAAGTAGGTTTTGAAAATGAAGAAGATACACTAGATGAAGAAAATGGAAAAGTTGTAAGAAGTAAGAAGTTTAGTATCAAACCTATGTCAGTAGAAGAAGCTATACTTCAAATGGAGTTAGTAGGCCACAATTTCTTTGTATTCCAAGATTTTGATGGAAACAAAGTACAGGTTGTATACAAAAGAAAAGATGGTGACTATGGTTTATTAGAACCAGATTACATTTAACTTATAAATATTAAGGGTAAAATATAAAGGAAGTGTATAAACACTTCCTTTTTTAGTTATAATTTTATTAAATAATAACATATATGTTGAATTAATTATTACTAAAATGATATAATTTATAAATGAAATTCGATAATATGTAAATATTAAAAATATGCAAGCGGAAGGGAAATTTGGAATGGGTTTTTTTGAAAAGATATTCGGATCATATAGTGAAAGAGAAGTTAAGAAGTTAGAAAAAATTGCAGATAAAATAGAAGAATTAGATAGTGAAATGCAAAAACTATCAGATGATGAGCTTAGAGGTAAAACAGAGGAATTTAAAAATAGATTAAAAAATGGTGAAACATTAGATGACATCTTACCAGAAGCATTTGCAGTTTGTAGAGAAGCATCATGGAGAATCCTAGGAATGAAACACTATAGAGTTCAATTAATTGGAGGTATGGTTCTTCATCAAGGGAGAATAGCGGAAATGAAAACTGGAGAAGGTAAGACTCTAGTTGCTACACTTCCTTTATACTTAAATGCTTTAACAGGAGAAGGAGTACACTTAGTAACAGTTAATGACTACTTAGCAACAAGAGACATTGAGTGGATGGGACAATTATATAATTTCCTTGGATTAACTACAGGTTGTATAGTACATGGATTAAATTCTGAGCAAAGAAGAGCAGCATATGCAGCAGATATAACATATGGAACTAACAACGAATTTGGTTTTGATTACTTAAGAGATAATATGGTAATCTACAAAGAAGAAAAAGTACAAAGAAAATTAAACTTTGCTGTTGTGGATGAGGTAGACTCAATCCTTATAGATGAAGCTAGAACACCTCTTATAATTTCAGGTGCTGGAGAAAAATCAACTAAATTTTATAATGTAGCAGATAATTTCGTTAAGCAATTATTAGCAGAAACAGATTATACTATTGATGAAAAAGCTAACTCTGTAATGTTAACTGATTCTGGAGTTTCCAAAGCAGAAAGAGCTTTTGGAATAGATAACTATGCAGATGCTGAACATTTAGAGTTACAACATTATATTACTCAAGCTTTAAAAGCTAACTATGGAATGAAGAGAGATAAGGACTACATGGTTAAAGATGGTCAAGTAATAATAGTTGACGAATTTACAGGTAGACTTATGGAAGGAAGAAGATATTCAGATGGTCTTCACCAAGCAATAGAAGCTAAAGAAGGAGTTAAAATTGAAAGAGAATCTAAAACTTTAGCTACAATTACATTCCAAAATTACTTTAGAATGTATAGCAAGTTATCAGGTATGACAGGTACTGCTTTAACTGAAGAAAATGAATTTAGAGAAATCTATGCTTTAGACGTTATTGTTGTTCCTACTAACAAACCAGTTGCAAGAATAGATAAGAGTGATTTAATTTATAAAAATACTAAGGGAAAATACAATGCTATTATTGAAGATATAATAGAATCTAATAAAAAAGGTCAACCAGTATTAGTTGGTACTGTAAGTATAGAAAAATCAGAGTACTTATCTTCATTATTAAAGAAGAGAGGAATAAAACACCAAGTATTAAATGCTAAATACCATGAACAAGAAGCAGAAATAATATCTCATGCTGGTGAATTAGGAAGTGTAACTATAGCTACTAATATGGCTGGGAGAGGTACAGATATTAAGTTAGGCGAGGGTGTTAAAGAAGTTGGTGGATTAAAGATAATCGGTACTGAAAGACACGAATCAAGAAGAATAGATAACCAATTAAGAGGTAGATCTGGTCGTCAAGGAGATGCTGGTGAATCTGTATTCTATATTTCTCTTGAAGATGATTTAATGAGAATATTTGGTTCAGAAAAAATACAAGGCTTAATGGATAAATTAGGTTTAGAAGATGATGAAGCTATTGATCATAAAATGGTAAGTAAGGCTTTAGAAAATGCTCAAAAGAAAGTAGAAGGAAATAACTTTGATATAAGAAAGAACCTTATCGGATATGATGATGTTATGAATATGCAAAGAGAAGTTATTTACAAGCAAAGATCAGAAGTTCTTGAAGGTAAGGATTTAAGAGATCAAATTAGCCAAATGATCAAAGATGTTGTTACAGATGCAGTTAAAGCACATTTAGATAACATAACAGAAAATATTAATGATGAAATAGAAAAATTAATTCATTACTTAGAAGATATATGCTTACCACATAAACTTGTTAAAGTTGAAGATTTAGTTGATTTATCTAATGATGAGATTATAGACAAATTATTAGATATATTAACAGGTGTTTATCATAAAAAAGAAGAAGAATTTGGTGCAGAGCACTTTAGAGAAATTGAAAGAGTTATACTTCTAAGAGTAGTTGACCAAAAGTGGATGGATCATATTGATAATATGGATCACTTAAAACAAGGTATTGGACTTAGAGCTTATAAGCAAATGGATCCAATTCAAGCATACCAAATGGAAGGTAGTGCTATGTTTGACGAAATGATAGAAGGAATAAGAATAGATACAGTTAAATTCTTATATCATATTCAAATTCAAAAACCAGTTGAAAGAGAAAGAGTAGCAGAAGAAACCTCAGCAAGCCACGGCGGAGATGAAGGAGATACTAAGAAAAAACCTGCTAGAAATGAAAACAAAGTTGGAAGAAATGATGCTTGCACATGCGGTAGTGGAAAGAAATACAAGAACTGCTGTGGAAGAGAAGCATAGGGTGCTAGTGCACAATGAAAAATTAAAAATCTAATAATTATAAAAATTATTAGATTTAAACTATAAAAAAATAAGCTTAAGGGGCTGTTTCATTAAAAAGAAATATTACAATATAGTGTTAAGATTTGAATTTTTTCAATCAATGTATTGTATATAAACTTCTTAGTGCGACAGCCCTTGTTTATAAATGTAGAATTAAGAGTGTAAAATGTAAAATTATTGATGAAATTTAGTAAACTAAATTTCTTTACTAAAAAAACTCCTAAAGGAGTTTTTACCTCAATTATACATTTTACATTCTACATTATTAATTATAAAAGGTGTGATATTATGATAATTAAGTTAGAAGCAGAATTAACAAAACTTAATGATATTAAAAAATTTATAGAAGAAATGAGGGCTTCACTTTGACAAGGAAGCTTTAGAAAAACAATTACAAGAATTAGACTTGCAAATGCAAGAAAAAGGATTCTGGGATGATATAAAAAGAGCAGAAGAAGTTACTAAAGAGAGTAAGAGAATTAAAGATAAGATTGATAGGTTTAATTCTTTAGTTACAAGAGTGGAAGATGTAGAAGTTTTATCAGAATTAATAGAGGAAGATGATGATGAATCTATTAATGAAGTTATTACTGAAATTAGAAGTATAGAAAAAGATGTTGAAGAATATAGAATAGAGCTTTTATTATCTGGTGAATATGATAGAAATGATTCAATACTAACACTTCATGCAGGTGTAGGTGGTAGTGACGCAAATGATTGGACCGAAATGTTATTAAGAATGTACACTAGATGGTGCGAAAAAAAAGGTTTCAAAGTTGAAACTGTTGATTATTTAGAAGGCGATGAAGCTGGTATTAAAAGTGTTACATTAAAAGTAAAAGGTGAATTTGCTTATGGGTATCTAAAAGCAGAAAAAGGAGTTCATAGATTAGTAAGAATATCTCCTTTCAATGCAAATGGTAAAAGGCAAACTTCATTTGCTTCTGTAGAAGTTTTACCAGAACTAACTAAGGATCAAGATATAGATATAAGAAGTGAAGATTTAAAGATAGATACTTATAGAGCAAGTGGTGCAGGTGGTCAGCACGTAAATAAAACTGAATCTGCTATAAGAATAACTCATTTACCAACAGGAATAGTAGTACAATGTCAAAGTGAAAGAAGTCAATTTGCGAATAAAGATACAGCTATGTCAATGCTTAAGTCTAAGCTTATTGATTTAAAAGAAAGAGCACATAAAGAAAAAATTGAAGATTTAACTGGTGAACTTAAAGATATGGGATGGGGAAGCCAAATAAGGTCCTATGTATTCCATCCATATAACATGGTAAAAGACCATAGAACTGGTGAAGAAACTGCTAATTTAAATGCTGTTATGAATGGGGAAATAGATAACTTTATTACTGCATATTTAAAAAATAATAAAAAATGATAGGGATAGTGTTAACGCTATCCTTTTTTATTTAACAATTAAACAAAATGATTAAAACAAATTGATTTAATAATTAGAATAATATACAATAAACATATACAGATAAATGGAAAAAACTTTCATTTATTTGTTAAAAAAATAACTAAAGGGTGGAGATATAAATGAATTTGTTTAATGAGGGGAAAATTGGATCATTATCATTAAAAAACAGAGTTGTTATGGCACCGATGGGAATAGACTATATAGATCCAGACTATGGATTTTCAGAAAAGGCAATTGATTACTATGTTGCTAGAGCAAAAGGGGGAACAGGTCTTATTATAACAGGAGCTACATTAGTATCAGCAGAGTTTGAAAAACCTCAAAGTGCATTTTTATTAGATGATGAGAATAAAGTTGATAGAATTAAAAGACTAGCTGATAGAATCCATTATTATGGTTCTAAACTATGTATTCAGTTATCATTAGGAATTGGAAAGATAGGTTATGTAGGTGAGAATAATCCATCTTTTTCTAAAGAGGAAATTGAGAGGCTTTTAAATTCTTTTGAAAAAGCTGCTTTATTAGCTAAGAAAGCTGGTGTGGATGCAATAGAAATACATGGTTATGGTGGATACTTAATAGATCAATTCCATTCATCTTTATGGAATTCTAGAACTGATGAATATGGTGGTAGCTTTCAAGGTAGAATGAAAATAGGATATGAAATAATACAAAGAATAAGAAAAGCATGTGGAGAAGAGTATCCAATTATATATAAATTTACACCTACACATTTAATTAATGGTGGAAGAGAAATTGAAGAAGGAATAAAGATGGCTAAGTATTTACAAGACGCAGGAGCTACAGCACTTCATGTGGATATTGGCTGTCATGCATGTTGGCAAAATGCAATACCAACTATATATCAAGAACCAGCGTTACATGAGAGATATATAAAAATTATTAAACAAGAAGTAGATATACCTGTAATAGGTCATGGAAAGCTAGGATATCCTGAAGTAGCAGAAAGAATAATCAAATATGGAGTAGCAGATTTTATAGCGTTAGGGCATTATTCTTTAGCAGATCCAGAATGGGCTAATAAAGTAAAAGAAAACAGAGAAGAAGAAATAGTACCTTGTATAGGTTGTAATGAATGTATGTTTTCTATATTAGCTGGAAATCCAGTAAGTTGTGGAGTAAATCCTCAATGTGGTAGAGAAGGTGAAAAAATAGAAAAAGCAGATATTAAAAAATCTGTACTTATTATAGGAGCGGGTCCAGGAGGCTTAGAAACTGCAATTACAGCAGCGAAAAGAGGGCATAAAGTAACTATTTGGGAAAAGGGACAAGCGATAGGTGGAAACCTAATTCCAGCTTCAGCACCTAATTTTAAAGATGACTTAAAAAGATTAATAAAATACTATGATAATCAACTAAAGAAATTAAATATAAATATAGTATTTAATAAAGAAGGAAATGATGAAGAAATTGTAATTGAAAATCCAGATGTATTAGTTATAAGCACAGGAAGTGAACCGATTATTCCTAAAATAGATGGAATTCAAAGTGAAAATGTTCACTTAGCTACAGATATATTAGTTGATGATAGCAAAATAAGAGAAAATATAATTGTAGTAGGTGGAGGTTTTGTTGGATGTGAAACAGCTGTATATTTATCTGGAAAGGGTAAGAAGGTTACTATAGTTGAAATGAAAGATAGTATATTAGCTGAACCTATGGCGCTAAACAATATGATAGCTCTTAGAACAATGATAGCAAAAAATAAAATAGAAATAATTACAGGAAGTAAGTTAACTGAAATAAAAGATAATAAAGCAATACTAATTAATTCTAATGGAGAGGTTCAAGAAGTTAAGTGCGACTCATTAGTATTAGCGTTAGGATTTAAATCATTACAAAAACTAAAAGATAACCTTAAGATAAAAGATATTAGAATCATTGGAGATGCAACATCACCACGTCGTATAAAACATGCTGTTGCTGAAGGATTCCAATTAGCTATAGAAATATAATAGTGCTATAGCACAATGTAAAATGAATAATGAAAAATGTAAAATTAAAGAAGAAACTCATATAGGAGTTTCTAAAATATATATATTTTTAGTAATTCGTTTCGAATTACATCAATAATTCTACATTTTACATTCTACATTCTTAATTAAAGAGCTGCCTAGGCAGCTCTTTTAACTTATTGTTTTTTTCTTTATGCGTGTTATAAAAGGGGCAGATATTAAAAAACCAAATAAAATTGAAAAAATGAATATTGAAGTTTTACCATAAAAGAATTTAGTTACTATACTATATGAAGAATCAAAAACTTTATCTTCTATAACACTATAGGCACTATTTATTGCATTTATACTAATGTGTTCATAAGTATCATTAGGTGTATGAATTTTGCTTAAATCGCTATGGCAAAAACTAAGTGAATCTATCCCCATTTCATTAAAACTAGCATGATCGCTTGAATTTTCATAAACTATGTTTGTATTAACATTATTTTCTTTTGCTATATTTTCAATTGATTTAAGAAGTTTTGACTCTTTATTTTTATAAGATGGAGAAAGCATTAAAGTAAGTGGAAAACCATCACTTCCAATCATATCGAAATTAATTACTTCAGCTCCATTTAATTTACTTATATTCTTTTCAGCAAAGGCTTTTGAACCTAAGAGGCCGAATTCTTCAGCATTTAGAGCAACAAAAATTATATCTCTTTTTGGTTTGCCATATGTTACAAGTGATCTTTGAAGTTCAAGTAAAAAAGAAGTTCCAGAAGCATTGTCCAATGCACCCCTATAGACATTGTTTAAGGCGTCTGTACCTAAATGATCAAAGTGAGCAGTTAATACTAATGGAGGAAGTTTACTAGAGCTTCCTTCAATAACTCCTACAATATTATTAATTTCTTTTTCTTCTGTTGAAAATGGAATATTTACTGATATTTCAGCTCCGTCTCTTAAAGAGTTTAAAATCTTATTATAAGTTTCAGTATTTATTAATACCAACATATTATAAGGAAAGTCAGTTATAAATGAACTTCTAAAAGAGAAGTTATTATTAGGAGCTAAATAAAAGAGGTAACTTCCATTACTATTTTTTACTTCAATATAGTTAGAAAATACATTAATTTTATCTTCAGTAGAAAATGTTAAGTTTGTATTTTTAAAATTAATCATATCTTCTTTAAAATCAGTTCCATATTTAAAACTTTCTTCATAGCCATCAGGATAAGAAATTTTTAAATATGGAGTACTATTATTATTTACTGGAGAAATAACTTTAAAGCTCTCCTTGTAATTATCGTTAAGTGGAATAAGTTTATTATCTTGAAAGTTTTTTCGAATTAATTCTTCAACTAAAGAGTTTTCTTTGCTACCAGAAAGTCTACCACCATATGTGTCAGAGGATAGTATAGATATAGTTTCCTTTACATTATCAGCGTTAAATGGTGAATATGTAAAATTTGAAAATAATGATATGGATAATAAAACAATAGTAGTAACTAAAAATACATAATAAATTAATTTTTTTTTCATAAAAAATACCTCAAAAAATAGTTATAGTTAATACTATTAATTAAGGTTTAAAAATATAACAAATATAATTTTTCAAACTTAAGCTTTCTTATATATAAGATCGATAAATCCACTTATAAAAGAAAATAAAATACAAAAATAAATAAGAGTATTTATTTTATTAGAAATTATAGAAAAAACGCCACCTACTATAAAGCTAAATAAAATTATACAATTTATAAATTTTGTTAATCCAGATTTACTAATAATTATTTCTTTTGTTGAAGAAATTAATATTAGAATTAAAGTTAAAAAATAAACTACATACTTAAGAGTAGTAGAAAATTCTATTATATAATATTGATTTAAAATAATAAAAATTATGAAAAACACTAGAAGTATATTAAGAAGCTTATTAATAAATATAGAAAGTCTATTCATACAATCACCTTATTGTAAAATTTTTACAATTAAATTATATACTTAATTTTACATAATATCAAGGCGATAATATATAAAAATGCAAAATTGTATTATAATATTAATATGATTTTTTTTAGGAGGAAACTTATGGTTGATATAGTAGGAAGAATAGCACAAGAACTTGGTATAAGTTTAACTCAAGTAAATAATGTTATAGCATTACTTGACGATGGGAATACTGTTCCATTTATCTCAAGATATAGAAAGGAACAGACTGGAGCATTAAGTGACGAAGTATTAAGAAAGTTTCAAGAGAGATTAGTTTATTTAAGAAATTTAAAAGAAAGAAAAGAAGATGTATTAAGGCTTATAGATGAGCAAGGGAAGTTAACTGAAGAAATTCAAAAATCTTTAGAAAAAGCTTTAACATTAACAGAAGTAGAAGATATTTATAGACCATATAAACAAAAGAAGAGAACAAGAGCAATAATTGCATTAGAAAAAGGACTAAAGCCTCTTGCAGAGCTTATTTTATCTGGAGAATTTAAGGGAGATATCGAAGAAGAAGCTCAAAAATACATAGATGAAGAAAAGAAGGTTAATTCATATGAGGATGCAATTAATGGAGCATTAGACATAATTGCTGAAGAAATATCAGATGAAGCTAAATATAGAAAATGGATAAGAAGTTTAGTATTTAAAGAAGGAAAAATTGAATCAAAAGGTGAAAGTGATGAGCATACTCCTTTTGAAATGTATTATGAGTACAGTGAAGATGTATCAAAGATACCACCTCATAGAATTCTAGCAATAAATAGAGGGGAAAAGGAAAAGGTATTAAGTGTAAAGGTAACTGTAAGTGAAGATAAGATAATAACTTATCTAGAAAAAGAAATATTAAAAAGCAATAATATTACTGATGAATATTTAAAAATTGCAATTAAAGACTCATTAAAAAGATTAATATATCCATCTATCGAAAGAGAAGTTAGAAATGAACTAACTGATAAAGGAGAAGAAGGAGCAATAAAAATATTTAAGGAAAATCTAAAATCTTTATTAATGCAATCACCTATAAAGGGAAAAGTTGTTATGGGGTATGACCCAGGATTTAGAACTGGATGTAAAATAGCTATATTAGATAGTACAGGGAGGTTTTTAGAAAATACAACTGTATATCCAACAGCACCACAAAATAAAATAAAAGAAACTAAGGAAATACTAAAAAAGTTAATTAATAAATATAATGTAGAAGTTATCTCCTTAGGAAATGGAACTGCATCTAGAGAATCAGAAGAAGTAATATCAGAAGTTATTTCTGAAATTAAAAAAGAAAATGGAAAAGAAGTAGCATATGTTATAGTATCTGAAGCAGGAGCATCAGTATATTCAGCATCTGAACTTGCAACTAAAGAATATCCAGACTTAGATGTTACTGTTAGAGGTGCTATATCAATTGGTAGAAGGTTACAAGATCCTATGGCAGAGCTTGTAAAAATAGATCCTAAGGCATTAGGAGTAGGTCAATATCAACATGATGTTGCACCTAAGAAATTAGACGAATCATTAACAGGAGTAGTTGAAGATTCTGTAAATAAAGTTGGAGTTGATTTAAATACTGCTACACCTTCATTACTTACTTATATAGCAGGAGTTAATTCTAGTATTGCAAATAATATAGTTCTTTATAGAGATGAAGTTGGAGGATTTAAGAATAGAAAAGAGCTACTAAAAGTTAAGAGGCTTGGACAAAAAGCCTATGAACAATGCGCTGGTTTCTTAAGAGTTATGGAAAGTAATGAGCCGTTAGATAATACTTCAGTTCATCCAGAGTCTTATGAGGTTGCAAGAAATTTAATATCATTACTTGGATATAGTAATAATGACTTAAAAGAAAATAATCTTAATGATATTGATGAGAGAGTAAAAGAAAAGGGAATTAAAAATATATCTAAATCTTTAGAAGTTGGTGAACTTACTTTAGAAGATATTATTAAAGAACTTAAAAAGCCAGGAAGAGATATTAGAGAAGAAATGCCAAAGCCTATATTAAAAACTGGAGTAATAGATTTAAAAGATTTAAGTGAAGGTATGATTCTTATGGGAACTGTAAGAAATGTATCAGACTTTGGAGCTTTCGTTGATATTGGAGTTCATCAAGATGGATTAGTGCATAAAAGTCAAATGGCAGATAGGTTCGTAAAACATCCATTAGACATAGTAAAAGTAGGAGATATAATAAAAGTAAGGATTCTAGAAGTTGATAGCAAAAGAAATAGAATATCTTTATCTATGAAAGGAATAAAAGATGAAGATTGTTAAAAAAAATTCTTGTAAAAATTTGAGAATAGGAATATAATGAAATTGTAAATAAATTATCTTCAGGGCGGGGCGTAATTCCCCACCGGCGGTATAGCCCGCGAGCTAAAATTTTAGCATGATTCGGTGAAACTCAGAGGCCGACAGTATAGTCTGGATGAAAGAAGGTAAGGTGTTAGATATTGCTTATTATATATTAATTTAGCAAATCTTATTTCTTATGATTTTACTCCCTGATGTAATTTTACATTAGGGATTTTTTATTTTAAGGTTGAAATTATAAGGATATTGTTAAAATAATATCATATAAAGCTACTAACCCATGCCCCAGAGGATATCTTTTGGGAGGAGATAAAATGAATAATCAACAAAACAAAAACCTAAACAAATTTATTAAAATTTCACTTTTAAGTGCTATAGCTGTAGTACTTATGTATATGGATTTTCCAATTCCGTTTTTACCATTTCCATGGTTAAAAATTGATTTAAGTGATGTTCCAGCACTTATGGGCGGTTTTGCTTTTGGGCCAATGGCAGGTATTTTAATAGAATTATTAAAGAATTTGTTAATTTTATTAGTTAAGGGAACTGGAACAGGTTTTGTAGGAGAAACTGCTAATTTTATAATAGGAGTATCTCTAGTAGCTCCAGCAGCATGGGTGTATCATAGAAATAAGAGCAAAAAAACAGCTTTACTTGGAATGTTATTAGGATTTATAGGTATTCAAATTGTTGGTATTATTGCCAATGTATATTTCTTAATACCGGCTTATGGTATGCAAATGTCAGTAGAAGAATCTATTAAATATGTAACAGTTGGATTATTACCTTTTAACGGTATAAAAGCTATAATGGTGTCAGCAATAACTTATGTGTTATACAAGAGAGTATCTTTAGTAATATTTAAAGTAGATTCAAATTTTGAGACTAAAAGAAAAAGAAAACTTGGTTCAATTTAAAATATAGAATAAGTTATATAAAATAAAATTAAGTTAGAAATTTAAATAAAGTAAATTTATATAAAATTAATTAAAAGATAATTTTCAATTATATATTAGAAGATTATCTTTTTTTATTTAGTATTATTAGGTGATAAATTTAATTATTATATATTGAAATTTATTTGAGTTTATACTATACTAATAAAGTTGCATTTGCAACTAAAATAATATACTATATATAAATAGATAAAATACATTTATTTAGGAGTAATTATGAAAAATAATGAATGTGAAAATATAGCAAAATATATTTCTGAAATTCAAAGAATGGGAAATATATTTTTCTTAAAAGAATTATCTTATCTTGGATTAGGATATGGGCAATTTAATTTTTTAATGGAATTATATAAAAAAGATGGAGTAAGACAAGAAGATTTATCGCTAAATTTAAAGATAGATAAAGGAACAACAGCTAGAGCAATAAAAAAAATGGAGGATGAGGGATTTATTATAAGAACTAACGATGATAAGGATAAAAGAGCTAATAGAATTTTTTTAACTGAAAAAGCCATCAGCCATAAAGAAAATGTATATAAGATTGCAAAAAGCTGGGAAGAAAATTTAACTAAAAATTTAACTAATGAAGAGAAAAAAATAATTTTAAATTTATTAAAAAAATGTATATAACTAGGAAGGTGATTTAATGAGTACACAAGAGTTACTTGCAAAAGAAAAAGTTAGCAAGTTATTAATAAAATATTCAGTACCAGCTATAATTGGTATGTTAGTAAATGCGTTATATAACGTAGTTGATAGAATATTTATAGGAAATATACCAGGGGTTGGATCATTAGCTATTACTGGGGTAGGTGTAACCTTACCTATAAGTACTATTGTTCTAGGGTTTTGCCTATTGGTTGGAGCTGGTGCAACTACTACTATTTCCATAAAATTAGGACAAGGAAAAAAAGACGAGGCAGAAAAAGTAATAGGAAATGCCGTGACTTTATCTGTAATTATTGCAGTTATATTAACTATAATAGGAATAGTTTTTGGAGAGTTTATATTAACTAAATTTGGTGCAAGTGAAAGCACTTTATATTATGCTAAATCATACATATATATAATTTTACTTGGAACAGTATTTAACATGATAGCTTTTACTTTTAATAATACAATAAGAGCAGACGGAAATCCTAAGCTTGCAGCTACTATTATGGTTATTGGATGTTTAACTAATATTGTTTTAGATGCTGTATTAATTTTTGGATTTAATATGGGAATTCAAGGAGCAGCTATAGCAACTATAATTTCACAATTAATAACAGCTATAATGGGGCTTAAGTACTATATAAGTGGGAAATCAAATTTAAAACTAAAAAAATCAAATTTAAAGCTAAATAAATCTATATTATTAAAAATATTAGCAATAGGAGCATCACCATTTGCTATGCAAATTGCAGCAAGTTTAGTACAAGTAATTTCAAACAATGTACTTAGAGTTTATGGAACAGATATTGCAATAGGAGCAATGGCAACAATATCATCTATTAGCCTTATGTGTTTAATGCCTATTTTTGGTATAAACCAAGGTGCTCAACCTATAATAGGCTTTAATTATGGAGCAAAACAAGAAAATAGAGCTCAAGAGGCTTATAAATTATCACTTTTTGCGGCAACTATTATATTAGTAATAGCATTTGTAGTAGTTCAAAGTTTCCCAGAAGCAATAATAGGAATATTCAACAAAGATCCTAAATTTATGGATATTTCTGTTAAAGGGGTAAGAATATATCTAATGATGTTACCTATAGTTGGACTTTCAATAACAGGAACAAATTATATTCAATCAATTGGTGAGGCTAAGACTGCAATGTTATTAAGCCTATTAAGACAAGTAATATTATTAATTCCATTTATAATAATATTACCAAGAGTGTTTGGATTAGGCTTAGATGGAGTATGGATTGCACAACCATTAAGTGATTTAATTTCATCACTTATAACTGGGTTTATATTACTTAAACATATGGTGAAAAAAGAAGATAGATTTCAAGAAGTTTTAATAGAAGAAGCAAATTAAAAGGAGCTGTTAAGCAGCTCCTTTTAATTATATTATTTTACTCATTAATATTGCATTTTCTTTATTATCTTCATAATATCCTTTTCTAATTCCATCTACTACAAAACCAAACTTTTTGTAAAGATTTTGAGCCTTATAATTAGATTCTCTAACTTCTAAATTTATTAAAGTACAATTTAAATCAGAACATAGGTTTATTAATGAAAGTAATAATTTGCTTCCAATTCCTTCATTTCTATAATCAGGATGAACAGCAATATTAGTTATACTTGCTTCTCCTACAACTATCCATACACCAACGAATCCAACAACTAAATTTAAATCTTCATTCTTAGCAACTATGTACTTAGCTAATGGATTATTTAGCTCTCCTTTTATTGATTCAATACTCCAAGGAGTAGAAAAAGAAGAATTTGAAATACTAAAAATACCATCAATATCTTTGGATGTCATTAAATTATAAGTTATTTTCATTTTTTAATGCCAACCTTTTTTCAAGTTCTCTTTGTGCTTGAGGTTTTTTTAAATAAAATGGAGATGAATTTAAATCATCATGTTCATTATTTAATAACATTTCTAAGCCTAACTCTCCTAAAGAGGATGCTCTAATAATACTAAGATGATTTGGTGCAAAATTAGCATTTGGTAAATGCTCTAATAAATAATCCTTATGTTTATTTACAGCGTCACCAGTAAATATAACTTCTTCACCTTTTTCTTTTAATAATGTAATTAATTCATCTAATTCTAATGCAGAATAATCTATTAATTTTTCTAATTTACCATTATTTCCTTTGTAAAGGCAAGTATATACACTGCTTCTTAGTGCATCCATTATAGGACAAATAATTCCTTTAAAGTTAACTAAAGAATAAGCAAGAGCATCTAAGCTAGATATACTTACATAAGGTTTATTTGAACCAAAGCTAAGTCCTTTAACTGTAGCCATTCCTATTCTTAATCCAGTAAAGGAACCTGGACCTTTTGAAACTACAAAACCATCTATATCATCTATATCTAAGTTGGAATCTTTTAATAACTTATCAACAATATCCATAATTAAAGTAGAATGTTCTAATTTATTATTAATTGTATATTCTGCTATTAAATTATTTTCATCCAAAATAGCAGCAGTAGCTACTTTAGATGCTGAATCTATACTTAAAACTATCATAAGTTTAACTCCTTTATATAATTATATCTTTCACCATAAGGAGTAATAGTAACTTTTCTATAATTTTCTCCTTTAGATAAATCCTTTTCTATTAATATATGTAAGTATTCATTAGGTAAAATTTCTTCAATATAATTAGCCCATTCAATTATAGATACTCCATTTGAAAATATATAATCATCAAAGCCTATGGCATATATTTCATCTGGATCACTAACTCTATAAACATCAAAATGGTATAATTTAATTCTACCAGACTCATACTCATTAACTATAGTAAAAGTTGGGCTAGTAATATGTTCATCTATATCTAAACCTTTTGCAATTCCTTTTGTTATATGAGTTTTTCCAGTTCCTAAATCTCCTGTTAAACAAACTATATCACCTGGATTTAATAATTTACCTATAGAAAATCCAAGATTAGTTGTTTCTTCTATATTATTAACATCAAAATGCATATGAAATCCCCTTTCTAAAGAATTTATATTAATATATATTCTATCTAAAATGAAGAAAAAAAGAAAGTTAAAAATATGTATACATTATTTAACTTGTCATTAATATGTAAAAGATTTGTAATTCTTTTTTAGTCGTGATAAGATAAAATGAATGTAGGTAGATTATTATTACATGGAGGAAGTTATCATGAAGAAATTAACATATACTTTAGTTATTTTCACTTCTATGTTATTTTTAGGATTAACATTTTCATATAATCCGTTAATGGCTAATCCAACAGATGAATTAGATACAGAAAAGGAAACTTATTTAAATATATTAACAGTAAATAAAGAAATATATAAAATGGTTAAAGATTTAGTTGGAGATAAACATAGTGTAGAGTATTTATTTAACAACGAAAAAGAAATAAAAGAATTTAAGATAAATGAAAATATTATTAATAATGTGTTAAATATGGATTTGTTTATTTATAATGGCTTAGGATATGAGAAATGGATAAATGAAGTATTAGATGCTTCCAAAAATTCTAGCGTAGGAATTATAAATGCAAGTAGAGGAATAAGAACTATAACAAAATCATTATCAGAAGAAAATGAAGAAAATCCATATTATTTACTTGGATTTAATGAGTATAAAATAGCCTTATATAATATAAAAACTTCTTTGCAAGAAAGAGATATAAAGAATAGAAGTTATTATGAAGATAATTATAATAACTTAATTAAAGTATTAGATGAATTTTTAAATGAATCTAAAGAAGAATTAAAAGATTATGAGGACTATACTATATTTACAAATACAGATAAATTTGATTATTTATTTAGAGATCTTGGAATTGAAGCAAATAAATTAAAAGATAATGAAGACATAGAAGATGATATATTAAATAATAATATATTTATTTATGATAAAGATATTGAAGATTTAAATGAATTAAAGAATAGAATGGGAAACGAATATACTTATGTTGGGCTAAGCTCTGAAGGCGATAGTTATGTATTAACTAAAAATGTTATTAATATTATTGAAGCATTAAAAAAATAAATATAATATTAGTAGTTGATTTTTAAGTACACATAAGATATAATAATTATTGTTGTTGTAAAGGGGTATAGCTCAATTGGTAGAGTAGCGGTCTCCAAAACCGTTGGTTGTGGGTTCGATTCCTACTGCCCCTGCCAAAAAGTCAGTAATTTTAGGTTACTGGCTTTTTTTATCTTAACATTACTAAAAAACAACAATATAATAATTACCTAAACATAACTTCTATAATAGAATAAATTCTAGATGTGGTATTTTTTTGTTGACAAGGATTGAAGTATCATGATAGAATAATCTCTGTCGAAGGGGTATAGCTCAATTGGTAGAGTAGCGGTCTCCAAAACCGTTGGTTGTGGGTTCGATTCCTACTGCCCCTGCCAAGACGAAAAAAGGCTAAAAATGTAAATTTTTAGCCTTTTTTTTATTTAAACTATATATATTTAATTTTATAGAGTATATAATATGAATATAAAGTTAATTATCATATTATGGAGAGAGCGATTTATGAGAAGCAAAATAGAAAAGATAATAATTTCTTTTATTGTAGCTTTTTTTATTTTAAATAGTATTCCTTTAAGGGTTGCTGCAATAAACAAAGAGAATAAAAGTATTGTTTTTAAAAGAATAACTATAGAGGACGGGCTATCACAAACTTCGGCTCAATACATATTTCAAGATAGTAAAGGCTATATGTGGATAGGTACATCAGATGGGTTAAATAAATATAATGGTCATGAGTTTGAAGTATATAAATATAGTGAAGGTTCTACTAAAAGTATAAGTAATAATTATATTGCAGCTATAAATGAAGATAAGTACGGGAACATTTGGGTTGGAACATCTGGAGGCTTAAATAAAATAGACCCTAAAACAAATGAGATAAAAACGTATCTTTCAGATAAACCAAATCCTAAGATATCTGATAATAATATTACAGAAATATTAATAGATTCTAATAATGATATTTTAGTAGCAACAACAAATGGATTAAATATATATGATGAAACGAATGATAATTTTATAAGATTATATAAAGATGAAAATAATGATGAAAAATTGACTAATCAATTTATATATTCTGTTGTTGAAGATTTAAATGGAGATTTGTGGATAGGAACAAAAAATGGGTTAAATAAAGTTAACAGAAAAACAAATGAAATCACTAATTATTTTGCAAATGGATTAAGCAATTCTATTTCTGATAACTTTATATTTGATTTATATGTAGATGATGAAAATAATTTGTGGATAGGTACATATAATGGTGGACTAAATAAATTAACTATAGACACTAATGAAATTAAATATTATAAGAATAATCCAAGTGATGAGAATAGCATTGCTAGTAATTCTATTAGAAATATGTATAAAGATAAAAATAAAACCATTTGGATAGCTACTAGTAAAGGTTTAAGTAGATTAGATGAAAATGATAAGTTTGTAAACTATAATTCAAGAATATATGATCCACTAAGTTTAGTTAGTGATGATGTATTGTATTTATATGAAGATAATTCAGGATTAATTTGGGTTGGAACTTATGATGGAATAAGTATCTTTAATAATCAAAGTTCTTTTGTAAATTATAAAAAAGATTATTTCGATAATAATTCACTAAGCGATAATATGATGGCTGGAATATATAAAGATAATGAAGGTCTAATTTGGGTAGGAACAATTCATAATGGCATAAATATAATAGATAGAAAAAATAACATAATAACTAACCATGCAAGCTCAACTAATGAAAATTCAATTAGCCATGATGAGATAAGGGATATAACAGGTATTGATAATGAAATTTGGATAGCTACTGAAAATGGACTAACAAAGTATGATAAGAATACTAAAGAATTTACAAGGTATTTTCATACAAATAGAAATTCTTTAATATCAAATGATGTAAGAAGTTTGTTTATAGATAAAGATGGTGACTTATGGATAGGAACTGCAGATGGAGTATGTACATTTGATAGAAAAGGCAAGTTTAAATCTTACAGAGGATTATTTTTAGAAAATGATATACATGAAACTATGTTTTCTGGAATAAATCAAGATTACTATGGAGATATATGGATTTCATCTGCTGTAGATGGTGGATTAATTAGGATAAATAAAAATACTGAAGAAATAAAAGTCTATAAAAATGAAAAAAATAATGAGAATAGTATAAGTTCTGATGTTGTTAAAAGTATTGCGGTAGATAAAAATAATACAGTTTGGGTTGGAACTCAAAATGGTCTAAATAAATTTAATAGAGAAGATGAAACTTTTACTAGATATAATGAAAGTGATGGATTATCTAATGGTTTTATTTATGGAATTTTAATTGATGAAGAAAATAATCTATGGCTAAGTACAAATTATGGAATATCTAAATTTAATACTAAAGATGATAAGTTTATTAATTATGATGTTACAGACGGATTACAAGGAAATGAGTTTAATGGTTTTTCATATTATAAAGCACATGATGGAGAAATGTTTTTTGGTGGTATTGATGGACTTACTTCCTTTTATCCAGAAGAAGTAAAAGAAAAGGGATATATACCTAAGGTTGTTATAGGAAGTGCATATACAAATCAAGATGAAGCTTTAAGTTTAGAGAACATAAAACTAAATTATAAAAGTAATAATATTCATTTTAATTTCTTTTTACCTGATTATAGAAATGTAAAAAAAATTCAATATGCATATAAGTTAGAAGGATTAGAAGAAGATTGGATATTAGCTGATAATAGAAATTATGCGAACTATACCAATTTAGATGGTGGGAAATATACTTTTATGGTAAGAGCAAGAAACTCTACTGGAGAGTGGAGTGAGCCAACAAGTATAGACTTTATAGTTCAAGTTAAACCTTGGAGAAGTCCAATAGCATATATGATGTATTTATTATTTTTACTTGCAATAATCTATATTACTTGGAATAGAGTTAAAATACTAGATAGTTTAGTTCAACAAAGATCTAATGAATTAAATAAAAAGTATAAAGAAAATGAAGAACTTTATGGTAAGTTAATTCAAAATGAAAAATACAAAAATAATTATTTTATAAATTTATCACATGAACTTAGAACACCACTTAATGTTATTATATCTGTTGAGCAACTTATAACAAAATTAAATGAAGAAAAAAAGACAATCCCAAGAGAGAAATTATTTTATTATATGGGAACAATAAGAAGAAATTCTAATAGATTATTGAAGCTAATTAATAATATAATAGATACCTCTAAAATTGAATCTGGCTCATATAGATTAGATATTAAAAAACATAATATAGTTTACTTGGTAGAAGAAGTAGTTTTATCTATGAAAGAATATGTTGAATCAAAAGGAATTGAATTAATTATAGATCCTGCAATAGAAGAAAAGGGTGTAGAATGTGATGAAAATGAAATAGAAAGATGTATAGTTAATTTAGTTGGTAATGCTGTTAAATTTACTAAAGCTGGAGGAAAGATAGAAGTTAAAATAGAGGATCTTGGTAATTCAGTGAAGATATCTGTCAAGGATACAGGCGTTGGAATAGAAAAGAAATATCATAATGCAATATTTGATAGATTTGGACAGGCTTATAACGAGGTATCTGAAGAATTTGGTGGCAGTGGATTAGGATTAACAGTAACTAAGCAATTAGTAACATTACATAAAGGTAAAATTTTTGTTAAGAGTGAAGTTGATGAAGGTAGCGAATTTATAATTATTTTACCTGTAAAACAAAGAAAAATCGTTAATATTGACAGTGACAATGTACAATGATAAGATATATTTATTAAGTATGTGGATTGTCACTGGAATGCAGACAATACCTAAATTGGAGTGTTATAGTATACTCTAGTTTAGGTATTTTGTTTTCCGAAGGTAAGGAGAATGTGAGATGATTGTTGAGAAAATATTAAACAATAATGTTGTTGTATCGATAGATCCGAATACTAAAAAAGAAGTTATAATTATGGGGTCAGGAATTGCTTTTAAAAGAAAAGTTGGTCAGGAAATAGAAGAAGATAAGATTGAAAAAATATTTGTTATAGATGATAAGAAAATGAGCAACAAGATTAAACGATTAATAAATCAAATTCCAGATGGAATATTTCAACTAGCTCATGAAATAATTACTTATTCTATTAAAAAATTAGATAGAAAATTAGATAAACAAATATACATATCATTAGCTGATCATATTGCATTTGCCATAAAGAGGTATAAAAATAAAGTACAAATCAAGAATGATTTACTAGATGAAATAAGAAGAATTCATAAAGAAGAATTTTCTGTAGCATTATGGGGAGTAGATTATATTAATAAGAAGTTAAATATTAATTTACCAGAAGATGAGGCTGGTTTTATAGCTCTACATTTAGTAAATGCAAGTTATCAAGAAACTTCAAAAGAATCAGTAATAGGAACTAATATAATTAAAGGTGTTTTAAATATTATAAGATATTATTATTCAGTAGAGTTTGATGAAGATGATTTAAATTATGATAGGTTATTAACACATTTAAAATATTTTGCAAAAAGAGTAGTTACTAACAATCAAAATAAAGATAATAATAGTGAATTTTTAGATATAGCTAAAAAGAGTTATCCTGAAGCATATGAATGTGCTCAAAAAGTAAAATCATATATCGAAGCAAATTATAATTATAATGTTAATGAAGATGAAATAATTTACTTAACTATGCATATTCATAGAGTTATTTCTGTATTAAGAAACAAATAATTATAAATTACATCTATTAGATATTTGGACTTAAGTATTTTAAACTTAAGTCCTTATTTGAATAAAATTAGGAGGAAAAATGAATATTGGTGATTTATTCAAAAAATCCTTTGGTGTTTTACAAAGGATAGGGAAATCGTTAACTTTGCCTATAGCATTATTGCCAGTAGCAGGATTATTAATAGGGCTAGGAACATTATTTAAAAATCAAGATATATTAAACTTATTTCCTATATTAGCAGGGAATAAATTTCAAATGATAGCAGATATAATGTCTTCATCAGGAAATATTATATTTACTAATTTACCATTGATATTTGCTGTTGGTGTTGCAATTGGAATGACTTCAGGTGATGGAGTAGCAGCATTAGCAGCAATAATATGCTTTTTGATAATGAATATAACTACAGGTATTGTGGCAGGGGTTGATATAGCACAAGTAGAAATAAATCCAATGTACACAACGGTATTAGGAATACCAACATTACCTACAGGTGTTTTTGGCGGAATTATTGTTGGTTTAATATCAGCAATAGCATATCAAAAGTTTTATGATATAAAATTGCCTGAATTTTTAGGTTTCTTTTCTGGAAAGAGGTTTGTTCCTATAGTAGCAGCACTATCAGGGGTTATATTAGGAACAATTATGGCTATTATTTGGCCACCTATTCAAAATTTTCTATTAGAATTTTCTAGAAGTATCATAAGTACAAATGTAACTCTTTCAGCATTTATATTTGGAGTTATAGAAAGAGCTTTAATACCTTTTGGATTACACCACATTTGGTATACTCCTTTTTGGTACCAATTTGGAGAATATATAAATTCAACAGGACAATTAATAGTTGGAGATCAAGCTATATTTTTTGCTCAGTTAAAAGATGGAGTAGAATTTACAGCAGGTACATTTATGACTGGAAAATATCCTTTTATGATGTTTGGACTTCCAGCAGCTGCACTTGCTATGTATCATGAAGCTGAAAGTGAAAAGAAAAAGAAAGTTGCAGGCCTTCTATTTTCAGCTGCTTTAACTTCATTCTTAACTGGAATAACAGAGCCCATAGAATTTATGTTTTTATTTGTAGCTCCAGTTTTGTTTGTTATTCATTGTATATTTGCTGGCTTATCTTTTATGATAATGCAAATATTAAATGTTAAAATAGGTTTAACTTTTTCAGGGGGATTAATAGATTTTATATTATTTGGTATTATACCTAATAGAACAAAATGGATATGGGCTATTATAGTAGGATTAGTATTTGCCATAATATATTATTTTGGCTTTAGAATAATAATAAGAAAGTTAAATTTAAAGACTCCAGGAAGAGAAGAGGATGAAAATAATATAAGGATTGATGTTTCGGAAGAAAATATCCCTTATGAAATTCTTAATGCTCTAGGGGGCAGAAAAAATATAAAATATTTAGATTCATGTATTACTAGATTAAGAGTTACTGTGAATAATATGGTATTAGTTAATAAAGAGAAGCTGAAATCTTTAGGTGCGGCTGATTTAATGGTAATAGGTAATAATATTCAAGCTATTTTTGGACCACAATCAGATATTATCAAAGAACAAATAAAGGATATTATGGATGGGAAAGAAATAGAAGTTAAGAAGAAAAATAAAATAGAAGAAATGAAAAGTGGAGTTAAAACTGAATCACAAATAATAATTCCACTATCAGGGGAATTAGTAAGGCTTGAAGAAGTACCAGATGAGATATTTTCAATGAAATTAATTGGAGATGGTTTTGCAATAAATCCAAGTGGAAATATTTTAAGAGCGCCCATAAAAGGAATGATTATTACCTTATCAAAGGAGCATCACTCAATAACAATTAGAACGTCAGAAGGCTATGATATATTAATTCATATAGGAATAGATACATTAAAGCTAAGAGGTGAAGGATTTAAAGCTTTTGTTGAAGAAGGAGATATAGTAAATCCAGGAGATGTTCTAATTGAGTTTGACTTAGATGTTATTAGAGAAAAAGCTAAATCAACAATAACTCCAATTATATTTAAGGGGTTAGGAAGTGATAAATTTATATATTTTGAAAATAATAAGAGGGTTAAAATAGGAGAAAAAAACGTTGTTCAAGTACATAAGGTACTAAAAGAATAATTATATATGAGTAATGATATAATTATTAAAAGAGAATATTTGGGAGGTGAGTTGGTATGAAAAAAGAAAAAGTAGAATATAATTTTTATACTAAAGGAGAAGAAATAGCTAACTCTATAACTCATGGGGTAGGAGTAGTATTATCAATTGTAGGGAGTGTATTATTAATATTAGAATCATTAAAAACTTCTAATAATTATGCTATTGTTGGGGTATGTGTTTATTGCACATCATTAATAATACTTTATCTTGGTTCAACTTTATATCATAGTATACCAGGTAGATTAGCAAAGAAGGTACTTAGAATTTTAGATCATTCATCAATCTACTTATTGATAGCTGGAACATATACACCAATTATACTAATTTTAATGAATAGTGATAAGAAATCTCTATATATACTTATGTTCTTATGGATGATAGCAATTCTTGGAATAGTATTTAAAATCTTTTGGGTTGATAGATTTGGAGTATTATCAACAATTTTATATATACTAATGGGATGGGCTATTGTAATAAATGTAAAAGCAGTGCTTCTTTTAATACCTTATAATATTTTAGTATATATAGTTTTAGGTGGAATTGCTTATACAGTAGGATGTATATTTTTTGCATTAGACAAAATGCCTTATAATCATTTTATTTGGCATTTATTCGTTATGGCAGGTAGTGCTTTACACTATGTTGCAGTTTTTTTAGGGATAATATATATAAGTTAAAAAAGTTATTTTAATAGATAATATTCTTTAAAAATAAAAATATAAATCATTCCAACTAGTCCGAGAATTACCATGAATATAAAAGCTAGTACGGGTTAATATAATAGTGTAAACATTAAAGCTTTCAAATGTGAAGCAGTTCCATTTAGAAGCGAGTTTACTAAACCAACAGCCAAAGGAGGAATTACAAATGGCAAAAACATTAGTTCCAGAAGCAAGAAAGGGATTAAGTGCATTCAAAAATGAAGTTGCATCAGAATTAGGAGTTCCATTTAGTGATTATAATGGACATCTAACTTCAAAACAATGTGGTTCCGTTGGTGGCGAAATGGTAAAAAGAATGGTAGAACAATACGAACATTCAATTAAGTAGCCACAGGAAATAAAGAGCCTAAGGTAAAAAACAGGATGGATATACCGCCAAAAAGAATATAGTAGTTTTACCGTTCTAAAAAGGGAGAAGCCTTTATTGAAATAAGAATTAATTTTTATTTCAAAGGGCTTCTTTCTTTTTGGAAAATATTCTGAAAATTAAGAGAAATGGAGTTAGAGCAAGAAAATTAAATATAAATGCATAAAATCAATAATAAATAGAAGAAAATGGAGAATGCAAACATACGTGTACTAGTGTACTATTTAATTAATACACTAGTAATGTTAGAAAGGAGATAAAATTATGGTACTTGAATTGAATTCAAAGGAGCCTATATATCTTCAAATAATTGCTTATATGAAAAAGAAAATAGTTTCTGGGGAATTAAAGGGAGGCGAAAGAGTCTTGTCTGTTAGAGAATATGCAAATGAAGTTAAAGTCAACCCTAATACAATACAAAAAGTTTATAATGAACTAGAAAATCAAGGTTTAATATATACTCAAAGAGGAATTGGAAAATTTGTAACTGAAGACAAGGAAAAAATTAATTCTTTAAGACAAGAATTATTTAACGAAACTATAGATAAATTTATAGAGGATTCAAAGGCATTAGGATTTACAAAAAATAATATATTAGCAATTGTATCAGAAAGATATAAGGAGGATTAAAGTGAATAATTTATTAGAGATAAATAATATAAGTAAAAGATTAAATGGTAAAGAAATATTAAGAGGCATAAGTTTTAATTTAGAAAAAGGAAAAGTACTAGGAATAATGGGACCAAATGGACAAGGAAAAACTACACTTTTAAACACTATACAAGGTTTTCTTAAGGCTGATAATGGTGAAATTATTATAGATGGAAATAAACTAGGAGCTCTTATTAAAAGTGATATATCATTTTTACAAGACACAAATATTTTTAATAAAGCTATGAAAATAAAGAATGCTATTAATTTGTATGATGATTTTTTTAATGACTTTGATAGAGAAAAGATGGATTACTATTTAGAGTTTATGAATCTAGATAGTGAATCTAGAATAAGAGATTTATCAAAAGGGATGATGGAAAAATTTAATTTATCATTAACATTAAGTAGAAAAACAAAACTCTATATGTTAGATGAACCAATATCAGGTGTTGATCCTGTTTCAAGAGAAAAAATATTAGATGCAATTTTAGAAAGTTTATCTGAAGATAGTTCAATGATTATAACTACTCACTATATAGGTGAACTTGAAAGAATATTTGATGAAGTTATTTTCTTAGGAGATGGAAAAATAATAGAAAATGGAGATGCTGAAGAACTTAGGATAAAATATCAAGGTTCTATTGATGAAATATATAGAAAAATCTTTGCTGAATAATAAAGGAAGGAATGTGAATATGAAAAATATTATTAACCTATTAAAATATAATTTTGGTAATATTATATAAGTAAAAGTGTAATATTTTATATAATTGGTTTAGTCTTTTTACTTCTTAACTCAATTGGTATTCTAACTAAAATACCTATAGTTAGTCAAATAATTTCGTTCTTAAATGTGGGTTTTATAGTTACTTTTTTAGCTATTAATTTTATATGGTCCATTGTTAGATTTCAAACTCAAATATCAAATGAAAAGGGGAAATTACTTTTCACTTTTCCAATAAAGTCCTCTGAATTTATAATATCTAAAATTATAGAGTTTATTATAATTCAAGGAGGAGTTCTTCTTGTTGCATATGTAATATCATTAATTTCAACATATGATATTGCTAAATTAATTAATATATCTTCTACAGCTGTAATGTTTGGAACATCTGTAGCTTATATCTTTATAATATCTCTTATATAGTTTTCTCATCTTATATTAATAACAAAGCCTTGTCT
>JAEZAL010000094.1 GCA_023427705.1 Bacillota bacterium
AATAATAAGAATAAGAGAATAGATATTACTATAAGTGTAGGAAATGATATTATTAGAAGTTATACAAATGATGAAGAAGAAGGAGACATTATTAGATGAAAAAAGGAAGTACTTTAATAGAAGCAGTAATATCAATGGCAATATTATTAATAGCATTGACCATTAGTACACAAATCTTATCAGTAGCTTCAAAATCAATAGTAATAAGAAGAAATAGAGAAAAAGCTAATAGAGTAAGTTATGCTATAGAAAATGAAATAAAATATAATTTAACCTTTGAAGAAATAAATAATTTGCTTGTAAATGAGAGATTGTCTTTAGATTACACAGAAAATATATTAGATAGCTTATTGACAAATTCACTTTCTTCATTAAATAGTGGGAATAGAATTATTATAGAAAAGAAGTCAAATCATTCAGTAGAAAATAATTATAATATATCTACATTTAAAATAACAATTAATGATTCAAATGGAGGAATATTAAATGAAAGGGAGTTTATTAAATCTTACTGGATGGAAATTTAATAAAAAAAAGAGAGGATTTACATTATTAGAATTAAATATTTCAATGTTAATTCAATTAATAGTGCTTACCTTAGCAATTAATACATTTGTATTAATAATTAAAAACTATTCTGTATTACTAAATAATACAAAGATTGAAGATCCATTTGACGATGCAATTATTAATATAGAAAGACTTTTAACTGGCAGTATGATTGAAGCTATAAATATTAAAGAAGATAATGTAAATAGCAATGGCACAATAGAAATTAATTATAGAATTGACAATAACGAAGTTGCTATAAAGAAAAAGAAGATATATTTTGACTTTAATAAGAAGAAAATAATATTAGAGACATATAAGAATAATTTTAAAATAGGAACTAATGTAATTATGATTGATGTTTATGATTTTAAAATTATAAAGAAAAATAAAATCTATTATTTGAAGATTACTAACAAGAATAATGATATGAGGATTATTTGTTTATGATAGATAAGAAGAAAAAAGGATTTGCATTTTTACAAAGTTTAATAGTATTTATGCTTATTATAGTAATTATAAATATTTCAATAAATTTGATTAGCTATAATCATTTAAAATCAAAAACATTCAAAAGTTATTCAGATAAAAGATCATTAACTGTTGAAGAAGAGCTTATTTTAAAGGAAATTAATAAAACAAAAAACTACAGCTTTAGTAACAGTAATTATGAACTTGTAAAGAAGAATGAAATTTACTATTTAGTAAAAAAGAAGTCTAATACAAAGGCTTATTTTCAACTTGAATTTAAAGAGAAAAATGAAGAGCGTATTTTAGTACCTACGCACTATAAAACAGAAGATATTTGGGGAGGTTAATAAAATTGACTAGTAGTATTGTTGTACATGATCGAAATTATTATTATAAAGGAATAGAATATGATAGCAGTGAACTAAGTATTTTACTAAACAAGATAGGGAAAAAGAGGAGAATTATCTTATGCTCTGAAAATATATTTATAAAGAAATATAATTATTCTGGAAATAATATTGAGAAGTTTATTGATGATAAAATTTCTGAAGATTTTAACAATAAAGAAAATCTTTTATTTCATTATGAAACAGATAAAGAAAATAAGATTGTATATTTATACTCCATAAGAAACAATATAAAAAGTTTATATGAAAACGTAAAGGTACTTAGTATTGAATTAATTCAATTTAAGTTAAAAAATGCTGTTGTAAAGAAAATAAAGGGTATAAATAATATTATAATTATATATAGTATGAAAAACATTATATATTTAATGAAAATTTGTAATAACATTATAATAGATACAATACTAAGCAAAGATATAAAAGATATAGAAGAATATTTAAATCTAAAACAAGAGAAAAAATACATATTAGTAAAGGATAAAAAATATAAAGGAATAAATAATATAGATTTTGATTATTCAATAGATTTAGGAGTTGATGCATATGAAAAATGTTAAAAATCATAGTTTTATACCAATTAGTTTTATTGAAAAATTAGAAACAACTTCCTATGAAAAGAATAACAAACTTATTTTATTTTTGCTAATTTTGAATCTTTTTATAGTTCCTAGTTCCTTTAAGAAGATTTCTAATATATTTAAAAGTAATGAAGATATTCCAGTTATAAGTATTAATGAAGCTTATAAAGACACTAATAAAGAAAATTTAAGTTTTTTACTTAGTACTATTAATAATGAGATAAAAAATATAAGAATAGAAAACAACAGGGGATTTATTGAAGTTAATTCTATTGAAGAAATTTATAATATGGAAAGTGAAGGTAAATTAAAAATAAAATCTGTAGTTATGGAAGAAGAGAGTTTTATTATTGAGGTAGAATTATGAAAAAGAGAAATATATTATACATTCTTGTCATTCTTTTAAGCTTACTTCAATGTTGTATTTTATTGATTAATGATGAAAATAAGAATATGCAAGATGTAAATGAAAAAGAATTAAATAGTATAAGTACAAGCAAAATTGCAAAAAATATTAAGGACATAAAGAGTGACTTTAGTAACTATAAAACTTTAACAATTTTATCGTATAATAAATCAGATAATGGTAGTTGGAAACTAAAATGTTCTTTAAAAGGAACTAAAGAAGAGGTATTAAAAGATATTGAAAAATTTAATTATTATGAGGTAAAGGACTATAATATAAGTTATGAAAAAGAAAATGTATTAATTGAAGCAAATTTAACATACAAATATTGATATAATATCGTTAATATTAATATTAATAATTGCATTTATTTGTGAATTTTGATAAAATACTTTTGTTATGTCATAAATAAAGTTATGGTTATGACTATTTAGTTAACAAAAGAGTTATACTAATTATGTAATAAAGTTTTTGGAGGGATATTTAATGATATCAGCAGGAGATTTAAGAAAAGGTACTACTTTCGAGTATGAAGGACAAGTTTATACAGTAATAGACTTCTTACATGTTAAACCTGGTAAAGGAGCAGCTTTCGTAAGAACTAAACTTAGAAATGTTATTTCTGGTGGTGTTACTGATACTACTTTCAACCCTACAGCTAAGCTTCAAGAAGCAGTAATTGAAAGAAAAGAAATGCAATACCTTTATTCAGATGGAGAATTATACTACTTCATGGATCAAGAAACTTTTGAACAAATACCATTAAACTATGAGAAAGTTGAAGATGCTATTAAATTTATAAAAGAAAATATGTTTGCAGTAATTAAGTTCTATAAGGGAGAAGCTTTCTCAGTAGAAGCTCCAAACTTTGTTGAGCTATTAATTACACAAGCTGATCCAGGAATAAAAGGAAATACAGCTACAAATGCTATGAAACCTGCTACATTAGAAACTGGAGCGGTTGTTAACGTTCCAATGTTCGTAAATGAAGGAGATGTAATCAGAGTAGACACTAGAACTGGTGAATACATGGAAAGAGTATAATACACAAAAGCTAAGTTTTTACTTAGCTTTTTATTTATAATTTTAATTATAGGGTATAATTAAAATAGATTATTTCTATTTTTAAGGAAGTGAAAATATGAAGGAAGTAAGAGCAAAAATAGAACAATTACAAGAAGAAATTTCAGCTATTGAAGATAGTAAGTATCAAAATATATTTAATGGATTATTATCAATAATAGAAGATATATCAGAATTTATAGAAGAAATAGATTATAAGCAAGATGCCTTAGAAGAAAATATTAAATATATTGATGAAGATATTATTGGACTACAAGATGAATTATTTGAAGAAGTTTCAATAGAAGAATTAATTGAATTAGAAGAAGAATATGTTGAAATTAAATGTAAAAACTGCGATAAGCCTTTATTTGTAGAAAAAGAATCTATAAATAATAAAAAGAATATACCATGTCCATTTTGCAATAAAGAAGCAATGTAAAGTCAAAACCTATTAACATACGTTAATGGGTTTTTTTATTTTACAGTTATTTTTAAATATTTTACATATTTAATTATTAGTATGAATATTATTTGATAGATAGAAATAATTTTAAATATAACTATAGAATAGGAAGTGATACATTGTGGAATGGGGATGAAATATTAAGAATACTACCAATAGACATATGTAATGAGGTTAGAGAGTACTTATTAATGGAATCTGTACAAGAAATACGGATAAAGGTTAATAAGCCAATAATAATCCATTTATCTAGTAAAGAAATTGTATTAAATAAAATAGCTACAGTAAATGACATTAAGCAGACAATAGTAAGAGTTTCTAATTATTCTTTGTATGCTTATGAAGAAGAAATTAAACAAGGATATATTACTATTAAGGGTGGACATAGGATAGGAATAGCTGGTGAATGTGTATTAGCTAAAGGCGAGGTTAGAACTATTAGAAATGTTTCTTCACTAAATATTAGAATATGTAGGGAAATTAAAGGTTGCTCTAATGAAATAATGAAGTATATTGTTGAGAATGATAGAGTGAATAATACTTTAATTATATCTCCACCTAAGTGCGGGAAAACAACTATATTAAGGGATTTAGCTAGAAATATTTCAAATGGAATGCCTATTAATAATTTACGAGGGAAGAAGGTTTCAATAATAGATGAAAGAAGCGAAATTGCTTCATGTTTTAACGGTATTCCTCAATTAGATGTGGGAATAAGAAGTGATATTTTAGATAATTGCTTAAAAAGAGATGGAATGATAATGGCTATAAGAAGTTTATCACCAGAAGTATTAATTTGTGATGAAATTGGTACAGAAGGAGATATAGAGTCTCTTAATATGGCTTTTAATTCAGGAGTAAATATCATAGTAACTATTCATGGATATAGTATAGAGGACATATATAAAAGAAAAGTATTTAAGGATTTATTAGAAAAATCTATATTAGAAAAAGTAATTGTATTAAGCAATAGAAGAGGTCCTGGTACTGTAGAAAATATATACTCAATAGAGGCAGGAGGCGAGTTGAAATGCTTAAAATAATAGCAATTACAATAATATTTTTTGCTTGCACATATATTGGCTTTTATTATGGAGAAACATTTAAGAGAAGAAGTAGTCAGCTAAAATCTATACTAAAATCAGTACTGTTTCTAAATAATGAAGTAATGTATACAAATACTCCATTACCAGAAGCCTTAAAATATATTTCTAATAAGGTAGATAATCCAGTAAGTGATATTTTATCAAATGTAGCAGTTACTCTTGAAAGTGGAGAATCTACAAGTGTTTATGAAGCATTTAGCCAAGAATACTACAAAAGTAAAAATAATTTTAATTTATTTCATGAAGATAAGATAATAATAAAAGATTTTCTTAAGGGATTAGGAGAATCAGGGGTCTATGGACAAGATAAGTTATTTAATTTAACTATAGAAAATATGAAAATTAATTGTAATGCAGCTGACGAATTATCAAAGAAAAATTCAAAAATGTACAGTGCTATAGGTATATGTGTAGGTGCAATGATTGCAATTTTTTTATTTTAGTAGGAGGGGAATAAATGCTAGATATAAGTATTTTATTTAAAATAGGAGCTATGGGGATTCTAATTATAGTAATTGATAAAGTTTTAAAAGCTAGTGGAAAAGATGACATAGCAGTGATAACAAATATCGCTGGAATAGTAATTATACTTATTACAGTTATTGGATTAATTAGTGATTTATTTAATACTGTTAAAACTATGTTTATGCTATAGGAGATTATTATGGAAATTTTAAAAGTAGTATCCTTTGCACTGGCTGCATTATTTATTTTCTTGCTATTTAAGGATAAAAGATCAGACATAGCAGTATTAGTATCACTATTAGCGGGAGTAATTCTTTTTGTATCTATCCTTACTAGTATAACAGATGTAATAAGCTTTATTAAAGATATATCGTCAAAGGCAAATATAGACATAGTTTATATAGGAGTTGTCTTAAAGATACTTGCAATATCATACTTAGCAACTTTCTGCAGTGAAATTTGTAAAGATGCAGGAGCATCAAGTATAGCAAGTAAAGTAGAGTTCTCTGCTAAAATATTAATTTTAACCTTAGCAATACCTATACTTATGGCTGTATTACAATCTATTTTACAAATATTGTAGGTGTTTATATGTTAAAAAATTTTTCAACAATAAGAATTATATTTGTTTTTACTATAATAGTTTTAATATTTATAAATTCTAATACTAAGATTGCTTTAGCAAATGAAGAAACTAATAATATTGAATACTCTTTAGAAGAAAATGAACTTCAAGATGAAGAGGTTAATAATAAGTTGAATTCACTATATAATTACATCAATAATATGAAGTTAGATATAGAAATAATGAATGATTTAGACCCAGTAGAATATATTAAAGGATATATTCAAAACGGAGAAGGGAATTTATCTATAAAAACATTAAGTAATGCTATAACTAGCTTTTTATTTAAAGAAGTTAAAACTGTACTTTCATTATCAATAAGTATTATTGTTATTGCTATTATGTGCTCTTTAATTAAAAACTTACAATCAGCTTTTTCTAGTGAAGGAATATCTAATATAGCTTTTTTTGCTTGCTATGCAGTATTAATAATAATTTTATCTAAAAGTTTTTTAGTTAGTATTAATATAGCAATAGATATAATAAAAGAATTATCTAATTTTATGGCAGCAATTTTACCTGTTTTAGTAATGATGATTGGCTCAATAGGAGGCTTTGTACAAGCAGCTACTATGGATCCCATTGTTATAGGAGCAACCCTCCTAATTCCAAGGGTATACACAACAATAATAATTCCATTAATATTAATAAGCTTTGTTCTTGAGTTTACAAACAATATTTCTACTGAATATAAGATAGGTAACTTATGCAAACTAACAAAGCAAATCACTATTTGGATACAGGGAATTATGTTGACCTCTTTCATTGGTTTATTAACTGTAAGAGGTATAACATCATCCACTATAGATGCCGTAACATTAAAAACAGCCAAATATGCAATAGATAACTTTATTCCTATAGTAGGTAAAGCTTTTTCTGATGCCATAGCTTCTGTAGCAGGATATTCGCTTATAATAAAAAATGCAGTAAGTTCTATTGGATTAATAATAATAGTACTTATGATGCTTTATCCAATAATTAAATTAATTTTAATATCCTTTGTTTATAAATTAACTGCAGCAGTTATAGAACCTATTAGTGATAAACGTATTACTAGTTCCATAGCTTCAGCAGGTAGTGCCATGGTGTTATTAATGTCCTGTGTTTTATCAGTAAGTTTAATGTTTTTTGTTTTATTAGCTATAATGGCTTCAGCTGGTAAGTTTGTCATAGGAGGGTAGAAAATGGATGAAATAAAAGGGTTTATTATTACTTTAGTTAGTATGATTATTTTAATTTCTGCAATAGAGTTAATAGCACCAGATAATAGTATGAAAAAATACTTAAAGTTTGTATTAGGAACTATTTTAATAGCTGTTATGATAAGTCCAATAGTTTCAGTTCTAAGCGATGGAGAAAGTATATTAACCAACAAGATTTCAGAATATATAGATTTAGTGGATAGCAATTCTATGGAAACATCTAGCGAAAATGAAAAATCCACTGGTAAAATTGCGTTTAAAGAAAATTTGGAAGAAAATTGTAATAGATTGCTAAAAGAAAAATTTAAAGACTTTGAGTTTAAAAGCTATATTGATTGTGAAGTAAATATGAAGGACATAACTTATTCAATTAACAAAGTTGAAATTGCTGTTAAAAATAAAGGGGTTTCAAAAATAGAGAAAATAGTAATAAATAATAATGATGAAAGTACTGAGGTTGATTCAAAAGCAGAGAAAATAAAAAATGAAGATGAGATTATAGATTATGTATCTGAGATTTTAAATGTAACTAAAGATAAGATAATAATTTATAAAGTTAATTAGTGGGAGTGAGAAAATGGGAAAAGGTAGTTTAAAAGATGATTTAACAAAATTATTTAATGATAAAAGATTTTTAAATGTTGTAGTGATAGCGTTAATATTAGCTTTTGTTTTACTTGCTATTAGTTTTTTAACTACAACTAGAAAAAAGGATTCTAAAGAATCATTGAGTTCAAATGTAAGTGATATAAGTGAATTAGAGGAAGAGGTACAAAAGTCAATTAATAATTATGAAGAAAATGAGAAGCAAACACTTAAACAATTACTTAATAAGATAGAAAATGTAGGCAATGTTGATGTTAAGATTTACTTTAAAAGTGGAGAAGTAAAGATTCCAGCTACAGAAGAAACAATACAGGAAGCATTTACAGAAGAAACTGATAGTCAAGGTGGAAAGAGATCTACAACTCAGCAAACTGGAGGTAGTACAGTTGTTATGGCTGGGGGTGGAGGTAAAAATGAACCATATATCTTACAGGTAAATAAACCAGAAATAAGTGG
>JAEZAL010000141.1 GCA_023427705.1 Bacillota bacterium
ATATTATAAAGTATAAAAGGTACTGTATTAGAAAAATCTGATACTATCTAATAAAAAAGCAGATTCAAATTGAATCTGCTTTTTAGTTCATACTAGTTTTATTAGAATGATACAACACCTTTAACTATTGTGCTTTTTCCATTAAATTTGGATTTGCCCAAGTTGATTTTTGCCATTCAAGTACTAGTTCATTAAAGACTTTTTTTAAAACCTTACCAATAATAAAATAATAATTATCATTTAAATTTGCTAAAGATATTCTAAAGGACCATTCAGAAGAAGCAAATCCATCTCCATTTAATAAAACAACAGAATAACTTCTTGCTAAATCATAAAGTATATCAAAAGGTGTATAGTTTTTAGAAATATAATTAGAAAAGTCTTCATTATATTTATTTCTTGCCCAATCTAAAATATTAATTTCAGTGTAATAAGAAGCATCCATAGGATTTTTATCAAGATATAATTCTAACCCTTCAAATAATAAGGATTTACGTCTTTTACATATTTCCATAGTTAAATTTTTATAATCATTTTTTATATCAACAAGAGCTGAGCCACAGAATAATGCCATTTGAACTTGTTGAGGAGTAGAAAGACCAGCAGTAAGATTTAAACCAACTTGTCTGCTATCTGCAACTAATCTATCTATAAATGGTACTTCTTCTGGATTTAAAATCATATGTTTATATCTATTATTTAATTTATCTTTTTCTTCAAATGATAAGATTTTAATTTTATCATTAAATATATTATCTTTACTAAGTAGGATTGTACCTAATCTCCAACCAGTAACCCCGAAGTACTTAGATAATGAGTAAACCCCAATAGTATTATAAGGTAAATAAGAAATAATTGATTTAAAATCTTTAATAAAGGTGCAATAAACATCGTCAGTTATAATCATTAAATTTGGATTGTATGTTTTAACTACATTTATCAAGTTATTTATAGTAGTTTCATTTAGAGCAATAGAAGCAGGGTTATTAGGATTAACTATAAATAATGCTTTTATATTATTATCTTTAAGTTTTTCTAACTCTTCTAATGGATATTGGAAAGTAGGTGTATTATTTTCATCTAATTCGTTTGCATGAATTCTTATAACATCAAAATTATATTCAGGTAAATGTGGAATTTCTAAATAAGGTGTAAAAATTGGTGTCATTAATGCAATTTTATCACCTTTATTTAATAATTTATTTGCTGATAGCGAATCAAAAATATAGCACATTGCAGCTGTACCACCTTCTACAGCAAAAACATCAAACTCATTATTATAATTATTATCACCACATAGTTCTTTTAATAGATATCTATTTACAATGGTTTCTATATGTAAGAGCATTCTGTCTGGAAAGGGATAATTATCTCCTATAATTCCATCACATATTTCAAATAAAAATTCATCTTTGTTAAAATTAAATTCATCTATGCAATAATCTACTATATCCTTTAGAAGTTTAATACCAGGTTGATTAGTATTTATATTGTAATAATTTGAAAATCTATTATAAATTCCATCTTTCTTTATCATTCCAGCTAAGTTTTCTATACTTAATGTTTTTTTGCATTCTGAAACAGCAAATTGACCTAAGGTAAAGAAAGCTTGTCTAGGAGTTGCTGAAATCCAATTGGGATTTCCCCTTCCAGCATCTAAAACAGTACCATTAAATTTTTCTTTATCTAAATTAGCCAATGTTATTAATTTATCTTTAAATTCAAAAGGACTTATTTTTCCATAAAGCTTTTTTAAATAGTCCTTATTTAGTGTAATTTCCATTGTAGTCTCCTTTTGCATTTGTTTGTCTATTAATAGTATATATCTAGAAAATAAAAAATCAATTATTTCTTGCAAAAAAACACAATTAATGAAATAATTGCTTCAAGGATTGATTGATTTTTAATAGAATCTATTATATTGCAAGTAAATTAATAAAATACTGATAGAATTAATATAATTTTGTTAAAAAGTTCTTGAATTAATAAATAAAAGTATATATAATAAATCTATAATTTAATTGTGTTCGGATGAAGATAGTGGGAGAGTGTTTTAAGTATCCACCGATGAAGTAAATCTTTCAGGTAATAGGACCGCTATTGGACGAACCTCTGGAGAGACTCGTAAAAGAGCACCGAAGGAGCAAGGTAGCTTATTTAAGCTATTGAAACTTTCAGGTAAAAGGACAGGGGATATGATAGAGCTATATTTTTATTGTTGTAGCTTTTACTATCTATTCTCCTCCATAAAATTATTTTAAGGGGGAATTTTTTTATGTTAAACCAAATCGAATCAATTTTAAGCTCTATCAGTAGTATTATATGGGGTCCACCATTACTTATATTACTAATAGGAACAGGTATCTATTTAACAATTAGACTTAAGTTACTTCAGGTAATAAGATTACCATTAGCATTTAAGTATGTTTTTTCAAAGGAAGAAGGTAATGATGTTAAAGGTGATGTTTCAAGCTATGCTGCATTATGTACAGCACTATCAGCAACTATTGGAACTGGAAATATAGTTGGTGTTGCTACAGCAATTACTGCAGGAGGGCCAGGAGCATTATTTTGGATGTGGATTGCAGCATTTTTTGGAATGGCAACAAAGTATGCTGAAGGATTACTTGCTATTAAGTATAGAGAAGTTGATGAAAATGGTGAGATGGCTGGGGGGCCAATGTATTATATAAAAAATGGATTAGGTTTAAATTGGCTAGCAAAATTATTTGCAATATTTGGTGTAGGAGTTGCATTACTTGGAATAGGAACTTTTGGACAAGTTAAATCTATAGCTGATGCAGCACAAATAGGATTTAATATACCTATAGTGGTAACAACAATAATAATTACTGTTGTAGTTGCTTTAATAACATTAGGTGGAATAAAAAGAATATCTACTGTTTCAGAAGCAGTTGTTCCTTTTATGGCAATTTTATATGTAGTTGGTGCATTATTAGTATTATTTTTTAATTTTGATAAAATACCGTCAGCAATATCACTAATAATACAAAGTGCATTTAATCCAAAAGCTGCTTTAGGAGGTGCTACAGGAATAACAGTAACAATTGCAATGCAAAAAGGAATTGGAAGAGGAATATTTTCTAATGAATCTGGCCTTGGAAGTGCACCAATAGCAGCAGCTGCTGCTAAGACAAATTCAGCAGTTAGACAAGGATTAATTTCAATGACAGGAACTTTTTTAGATACTATAGTTGTATGTACTATGACAGGTATAGTAATAGTTTTAACTGGAAATTATAGTGGTAATATTGAAGGGGCAGCTTTAACAACTTTAGCCTTTGAATCTGGATTACCAATAGCTTTGGTGGGAAAATACATTGTTAACATAGGACTTATATTCTTTGCTTTTACAACTATTATAGGTTGGAACTATTATGGTGAAAGGTGTGTTCAGTATTTATTTGGAGTAAAAGGAATAAAACCTTATAAGATATTATTTATAGTACTTGTAGGGATTGGACCATTCTTACCATTAGAGATGATTTTTATAATAGCAGATATAGTAAATGGTCTTATGGCATTTCCTAATTTAGTAGGATTAATAGGATTAAGAAAAGTAGTTATAGAAGAAACAGAACAATACTTTGAAGAATTGAAAGAAATAGAAAAAGAGGTATTGTCTGCTTAATAAGCAAAAATACATTAAGTTTTAAAGTGGATAGGCGAGTTTAATTATATTTTTATAAATAAACTTATATATCCACTTTTATATTTGTTAAATATTAAGTAAAATAATATTAATGAGAATTTTATATAAACAATATTATTATAGTATTGAGTAAATAAGGGGTGGAAATTTGCAATATAAGGGAAGCTATAAAGGGTTAAATGATGTAGGCAAATCAATAAATGAAAATAAACTTAAGAAAGTTATCTTAATATTGGTATTTCTAATTACTTTTACTAGTACTGTATATATGATTACAAATAAAGTAGAAAATAAAATAGGTAGTATAAAACTATCTAATGAAGAAATACAGAACTATATTAATATAGCTGATGAATTGAGTAAATCTGGATATCAATTAAACTGGCAGGAAATAGCAGCACTTAACTCTGCTTTAAATAATGGAGATTTTATAATTAATAATGATAATATTATTAATATAGAAAAGGCTTTGATGAAAAAAGATAAAGAAGGAAATGTTATAGGAATTAATTCTTTTAAAAGTGCACTAAAGGATTTAAAGTTAGATAGTGCTAAAGAGAGGATTGCTGAAAATAATTTAGAGGGTATAAGAAATAATTATTTAAATGAAAGATTAGCTAGTGATAAAAGTAAAATAGAATTTATAGAAAGTGTTTCTAAAATTGCTTTTGATAACTATAAGGAATATAAAATTTTACCATCCATAACTATATCACAAGCAATCTTAGAATCAGGATGGGGAGAATCAGAACTTTCGTCAGAATATAATAATCTTTTTGGAATAAAAGCTGATAGTAGATGGAGTGGAGAAAAGGTAGAATTAGAAACTAAAGAAAACTATGATGATGTAATAGTTAGTGCATTTAGAGCATATGAGGATTTAACTTCCTCTATAAAAGATCATGGAAGGTTTTTATATGAAAATGAAAGATATTCCCTTAATGGATTATTTGATGGTAAAACTTATAAAGAACAAGCACAAGCATTAGAAAATGCAGGATATAGTACTGCAAAAGATGAAGAGGGAAACCTTATATATGCAGATAAGTTAATAAGAGTTATACAAGAAAATAATTTAATGCTATATGATACATTAGTAAAAAGAAAATAAATATTATGATATAAGATTTAATAATAAACATATCATATTGTAGTAACTTGAGTTTATGAGATGGAAAAAGCAATATGATATGTTTATTACATTCTATTTAATTGTAAATGCAGTCTCACCTGGAATAACTTCTATTTCTTTTTGGGAAAGCGATGTAATTCTAATGAAATAGTTTCCTTTTTTTATTAGGCTTATAAAATTTTGTATTGTGTTTCCTGTTCCCTGAATTTCCATCTCAACCATTCCATTGGACATATTATGTATCCATCCTGTTATATTCAGGTTATAGGCAGTCATTTGACAAAAATATCTAAAACCAACTCCTTGAACTCTTCCATCAACAACAATATAGTGTCTAGTCACTTTATCACTCCTTAATTACTTTAATAAGAAAATTATATCATAAAATAAGCAAAAGAGTAAATATTCTGAATTTTGTGTTAATAGAAACGTAAATAAATGTTATAATCTAATGGAGAATTTATATAGGAGGAAGAATTATGGAAAGATCACTAGTGCTTATAAAACCAGATGCTGTTAGAAAAAATTTAATAGGTAAGATTATTAGTGTATATGAAGATAATAATCTAAAAGTTATAGCTTTAAGAATGGGAAGGATTACTAAAGAATTTGCAAGTAAACATTATGAAGAACATATAGGAAAAGATTTTTATATGCCATTACTAGATTTTATAACTAGTGGACCTTTATGTGCTTTAGTTTTAGAAGGAGAAAATGCAATAGAAAGAATTAGAGATATAAATGGTAGCACTAATCCTGAAAAAGCAAAAGAAGGCACTATAAGAAAAATGTATGCAAGTAGCAATAGGGAAAATTGTGTGCATGCTTCAGATAGTTTAGAAAGTGCTAAAAGAGAAATAGAACTATGGTTTGGGAAATAATGAAAAGAGCAAAATATAAGAAATTTCAGAAGGAGTTTCTTAAATAAATTTATTTTTATTAATTTAAAAGAGCTGCATAAGCAGCTCTTTTAATATGGTATATAAATTCTAACTAATTTTTACTTTTAGCCAAACATCATCATATAATTTGATATCATTTCCTAAGTCCTTATAAATTTCACATTTATCTAACACTTCCTTAGGAGGATAAACAGCTTCATTTTCTTGTGTTTCTTTATCAAGAAGGGCATAAGCAGCTGTGTTAGGAGTAGCATAGCCTATATATTCAACATTTTCTTTTGCATTTTCTGGATCAGATAAGAAGTTTATAAATTCTTCTGCTTCAGTTTTATGTTTAGCTCCTTTAGGAATAACCATAACATCAAACCATTTATTAGAACCTTCCTTAGGAACAACATATTGAAGATTTAAATCTGAAGCTTCATCTTGTATGTATATTGCATCACCAGAATATACAGTAGCCATTATTGCTTCTCCGTTAATCATCTTATCCTTAACTTCATCCATAACATAAGATTGAACTAAAGGCTTTTGCTTTATTAATTCATCTGCTGCAGCATCTAATTGTTGTTTATCTACAGAGTTCATTGAATACCCAAGTCTAACTAATGATATTGCTAAGGTATCTCTTATAGAGTCAAACATAAAAATTTCACCCTTATATTTTTCATTCCATAAGATATCCCAGCTATCTACAACTTCATCAACTCTATCAGCATCATAGATAATACCAATAGTTCCCCACATATATGGAACAGAGTACTCGTTGTTTGGATCATATGGTAAGTTTTTAAAGTCTTCACCGATATATTGATAGTTAGGAATATTATTAAAATCTATTTTTTCTAACATATCTTCTTTTTTCATTTTTTCGACCATATAGTCTGAAGGGAAGATTAAATCATAAGTACCAGGACTATTCTTCACCTTTTGATACATTATTTCATTTGATTCATAAGTATCATAAATAACATCTATACCAGTTTCATTTTCAAATTTATCTATTAAATCTTCATTTATATAATCACCATAGTTAAATACATTTAAAGTTCTTTTTCCACTTTCATCATTATTTTTACAACCAACAAAAGCTGAAGATACAAATATTAATGAAGATAAGACAGCTACAAACTTCTTAAGCTTTTTCAACTTTATCACCTCTTGTAAATTCCTTTCTATTAGCTATTAATAAAAGTGTTAATACTGTTACAAACATTAGCGTAGAAAGAGCATTAATTTCTGGTTTAATACCTCTTCTAGCCATTGCAAAAATTTCAATTGAAAGATTTGTAACTCCAGGACCTGCAGTGAAGAAACTAATAACAAAGTCATCTATTGACATAGTAAATGCCATTAGCATTCCAGCAAAGATACCAGGTTTAATTTGAGGTAATATAATCTTTCTTAGAGTATAAGCTGGTGTAGCACCTAAATCTAAAGCAGCATCTTCAATATTATCAGGTAACTGTCTAAGCTTAGGTAAAACAGCAAGTATTACATACGGTATATTAAATGTAATATGTGCAATTAACATTGTAGTAAATCCGAAATCTAACTTAGTAATAGGTCTAATAAATATAAATAAACTCATTAATGCTATACCTGTTACAATATCTGGATTTAATACAGGTAAATAATTTATATTTAATAATAGAGCTTTTTTAGGACCCTTCATTTTATTAATTCCAATAGCAGCTAAAGTTCCTATTATTGTAGCTACTACAGAAGAAATAACAGCTATAACTACTGTAAAGAAAAGAGCTTTCATAATATTTTCATTATTAAATAATTCAACATACCATTTTAAAGTAAAGCCAGACCATTTTCCCATAGTCTTAGAATCATTAAATGAAAATATTATAAGGGCAGCAATAGGGGTATATAAGAATATGAAAACTAAAACTAAATAAAACTTTTTAATAAAATTTTCTAAACCTTTTACCATAATTGTCCGCCTCCTTCTTTAGCTTCTGAACTGTCAAATAAACTCATTATAGCCATACATATTAATATAATTGCCATCATAAAAATTGAAATTGATGAACCAAAGTTCCAATCGCCCATCGTTGTAAATTGTTGCTCAATTAAGTTTCCTAAAAGCATATATTGACCACCACCAAGTAATCTTGAAATTACGAATGTTGAAACAGCTGGCATAAATACCATTGTAACTCCTGAAATTACTCCTGGCATACTTAAAGGAAAAACTACTTTTCTAAATACTTGTCTTTTATTAGCACCTAAATCAGATGCAGCATTTAATAAATCAGTATCAATTTTAGAAAGTACAGTATAAATTGGTAAAACCATAAATGGTAAGAAGTTATATATCATACCTAAAATTACAGCACCATCATTATATAAGAAATTAAAAGGACCAAAGCCTAAATATCCAAGGATATTATTTATAAAACCATTTTTACCTAGGATAGGTAACCATGCATAAGTTCTAAGTAAGAAATTCATCCACATAGGTACAATGAATAACATAATTAAAATATTTCCCTTTGAAGGTTTCATTCTTGAAATTATATATGCTACTGGATAACCTAATATTAAGCACCAAAAAGTAGATAGAAATGCAAGCCATAAACTTCTTTGAAAAACTTTAATATATTGAGGTTGAATTAATCTTAAAAAGTTTTCTGCAGAAAACTTATAAGTACCATCAGGGTTAGTTACAGTAAAGCCGAAGAATAATACTATTAATAAAGGAATTACAATAAATAGAGCACTCCAAAATATAAATGGATAAGATGCAATATTTTTTCTAGATATTTTTGATTTACTCATTTTCAGAAACCTTTCTCATTATATGAATATCTTCAGGATAAATATCTAAACCAATTACAGAATTTACTTCAGCAAATTTAGTATTGTGTATAATCCATTTATTATTTCCTTCTTCAACTTCTATTTCGTAATGAACTCCTTTAAATATTATTGACTTTACAGTTCCAGTTAACATTCCCTTATCAGCAGATACCATCTTAATATCTTCTGGTCTAATAACAACGTCTACTAATTCATTTTCTTTAAAACCTTTATCTACACATTCAAATATTCTATTACAGAATTCTACTTTACAATCTTCAAGCATTTTTCCGCTTAATAGATTACTTTCACCGATAAAGTCAGCAACAAAAGCATTAGCTGGTTCATTATATATATCTTCAGGAGAACCCATTTGTTGTATTTTACCTTTATTCATAACTATTATTGTATCAGACATAGTTAATGCTTCTTCTTGATCATGAGTTACGAAAATAAAAGTAATTCCTAATCTTTGTTGTATTCTCTTAAGCTCTATTTGCATTTCTTTTCTAAGTTTTAAATCTAAAGCTCCTAAAGGCTCATCTAAAAGAAGAACTTCAGGTTCATTAACTAATGCTCTAGCAATTGCAACTCTTTGTTGTTGACCACCACTTAAAGATTCAATTTTTCTTTTTTCAAAACCCTCCAATGATACTAGCTTTAGCATTTCTTTTACTTTTGAATCTATTATATCTTTAGAAACTTTTTTTATTTTTAATCCAAAGGCTACATTATCATATACATTCATATGAGGAAATAAAGCATACTTTTGGAAAACGGTGTTTACTTGCCTTTTATACGGAGGTAATGAAGAAATATCATTTCCATTAAATAATATCTCACCTTCATCAGCTTCTTCGAAACCAGCAATAATTTTTAAAGTAGTTGTTTTTCCACATCCACTAGGACCTAACAGAGTCAAAAATTCATTCTTTTTAATGTTTAATGATAGGTTGTCTAAAACACAATTGTCTTCGAAGGTCTTAGATACACCTTTAATTTCTATAATATTTTGTTCCAAAATAAACACCTCTTTCTACAGATTTAAAATGATGGTGGAGTACTTATCCAAATTACTTTAGCCTGTGTTTTTCCAGCATTTGAAATATAATGATTTGACCTAGGCTTAAAATAAAAACTTTCTCCTTTTTTTACCTTATATTTCTTTTTACCTAAATGATGTATAATACTTCCTGATAAAACAAAACCAAATTCTTCGCCTTCATGAGGTTCTTCTTCTATATATTGCCCGTTGGGTTCTAAAGTTATCATAATTGGTTCCATTTCATTTTTTTGTGCATTAGGAATAAGCCACATTAACTTATATTTTAAGTCTTCATTTTCAGTTTCAAACATATCTTCATATGTATAAGTAACTTTTTCTTCACTAGCATCGCTAAAGAACTCCCTTAAGTTAGTTCCCAAAATCTCTAATATATCTATTAAAGTTGCTATTGAAGGTGAAGTTAAATCATTTTCTACTTGTGATATAAAGCCTTTAGATAATTCACATCTATTAGCTAATTCTTCTTGAGTTAATTGTTTTTCAATACGCAATCTACGTATTTTTTCACCGATCTCCACAATTACACCTTCCATATTAATATTTTCTAATACTAAACCTTATGTTTAAAATTACTAAACAAACAATTGTTATTATATAGATTTAAGAATGAAAAATCAATATTTTTTTATAAAAAATATAAAAAATATTTCTTGCGAAAACATTGGTATTATTGAGGTTGGACATAATAAATAAAAAAAGAGTTTAATAAAACATCATTCAAAGTTTAGTAATACTAAATATTTTTTAAAAATGGAATAATTGTTAGAAAATTCATATATGTTAAAAAATAGATATAGTCTGTATTATAAAATTTCTAACTTATATGGTCTAATTAGTATAGATAATAAAATGTTAATTTTTAATTACATAATTTACATATAACTTTCATATTCCTTGATTAATACATTAATTTGTGAGATATTAATTTATATATCTACTTTTAATAAAAAGAGAAAAAATTTATAGGTGAGATAATGAATGATAAAATTAATTTATATAGAAGAAACGGAAAGTTAATATATATTAAAATGCCTGAATTTAATGAGTTAGCCTTTGTAAGAGAGTTATGGGGAAAAAAGGAGAATATGGGCGAGTTTGGAGATGTATATTCATTTCCAAAAGAAAAATGGGAAATGTTCTATAGGAAGATGGTAAGTCCAACAGATGGGAAAAATTTTTATTGTCTAATTTATGATTTAAATGATAAGCCTATAGGTGAAGTTAGCTTTCATGGATATAATTCAGCTACTAAAGTTGCAAGAATTAACATAAAGATACATTATGAACATAGAAAAAAGGGGTATGGAGAAGAAGCTCTAAGGTTATTACTTGAATATTATTTTTATGAATTTGGTGGTCAATCTATTATAGATTCAGTAAAGTCTGATGAAGGAAAATCGCTATTAAAGAAAATTGGATTTGAAGAATTAAACAGTGTAAGAAATCAAAGAACATATAAGTTGACTAAAGAGAAGTTTTTAAGTCGTAAAATTAACAGTAAGGTTATAGTAGCTATTCTAGCATATAATGATGTTGATATAATGGAATACTCTCTAGCTTATAAAAGTTTTAGTATAGCTAATGAAATATTAAAGGAAGATTATTTTGAAGTATATTCATTATCTAATAATAAAATTATTAGTTATCAATATGGGGATATAAATATTGATAAAACTATTAATGATTCCTATATTAGTCCTGATATTGTAGTAATTCCTGGTGGAAGTGGAGTGAAAAATGTTATTTCTGATATAAAGTTATTAGATTATTTAAACAATGTTTACTGTAATTGTGACTATATAGCTACATTTTCTAGTGGAGTATACTTTTTAGATAAAGTTATTAATTTTGAAGGGGTTTCTATACCAAATTCTAAATATGTGATAGAAGGTGTAAATATTGTTAAAAAAGATTTTGTTGATAATGGCAAGATAATGGTTTCTTATAACTTAATAGGTAATATTAAATTATGTATAAGTTTAATTAAAAAAATATGTGGATATGAAGTTTCAGAAGAGTTGGCAAAAGAAATTGGATATTTACACAAGTGTTAATATCGCCATATTGGACAATTTATAATATAGACATTATAATAAACTATGAATTTTCAGATGTTTTTAAATGCATAAATAGAGGAGAAGATAGTATATGATAAAGGGTAGAATTCATTCCATAGAATCTATGGGACTTGTAGATGGACCAGGAATAAGAGTTGTAGTTTTTTTCCAAGGATGTAAATTAAGATGTCTTTACTGCCATAATCCTGATACTTGGAGTGAAAAAGATGGCATAGAATATGAGGTAGAAGATTTACTTAAGAGAATAAAAAGATTTAAAAGTTACTTTGCAGCATCTAATGGAGGAGTTACATTTTCAGGAGGAGATCCTCTTAGACAGCCAGAATTTCTTTTAGAACTTTTAAAAAGGTGCAAAGAAGAGGGAATACATACTTGTTTAGATACATCTGGAGTAGGTTTCGGGGATTATGATGAAATACTTAAATATACAGATTTAGTTTTATATGATGTGAAGCATTTAACTGAAGAGGGATATTTAGATATGACAGGAAGTAAAATTAATGAAACTAATAATTTTATAGAAGCTGTAAAAAGATCTGGTACTAAGTTATGGGTAAGACAAGTAGTAGTACCAGGAAGAACAGATAGTGAAAAATACATGGAGAGTTTAAGAAGGTTTGTAGACTCTCTAGATAATGTTGAAAAAGTAGAGTTACTACCATATCATTTATTAGGTGTAAATAAATACGAAAATATGAAGCTTAAATATAGATTGGATGGAGTACCAGAAATGGATAAAGACAAGTGTAAGGAACTAAAAGATAAGTTTTTTAGTGAATATTAATATATAGGACAAAGAAATATAGTTACGATTTTATATTGATAATTGATTTTTATATTTCTGAATAAAACGAGGAAGTATTTCCTTTAATACAAAAAGAAAAAATATAATGATAGTGTGACTTGGAGATTGCGACGGAACAACTAACATTATATTTTTTTCTTTATTTTTTTATTTAAGTAGTTTTGAAAAATATCCAGCAGGAATTAATCCTTTTTTCATACCTTGTATTACAGTTAAGTATGTTGCAGCAGTATCAAATCTAGCATCGTGATAGTTTCCGCTTCCTTCAAAAAGCTCATTTGCCTTATTTGTAATCTGTTCTTCTGTAATTCCTAAGAAGTCTATGACTTCTGAAAGTTTTGGGTTTTTAACAGTTCCTGATGGATTAAAGATATTGCATATAGGTTTATAGTAGGACATTGTACAAAAAGTATTTTTTGGTTCCCAAGTAGTATCTACAAGACCTGCTTCCCATAATTGTTGCAATTCATGTTTTAAAAACTTTATATCGAATTGAACATTGTGTCCTATAATAAAATCTGCGTCGAAAAAGTCTGGCATAAACTCATGAACAAATTCAAGAAATTCTCTTCCATCAGAAAGCTCATAAAGTTTTTCTAATGAAAAACCATGAATAGCTTGAGCACCTTCATCCATATCTTCTACAGTAAAGAAGAAGTTTTTACCAGTAGTTTTTTGTGGTTTAGTTGAAGCATCTATTACTATATAACTTAATTGACAAATGTTCCCTGGTTTTATACTTGTAGTTTCTGTATCGAAAAATAATAGTTTCATAAAATCCTCCAAATTCTGTATTTATATAATTCTTAATTAATATTCTAAATTGCATACTCTTAATAATATTAACTCAAAGATAAATAAATTAAATAAATATAAAATTTTTTTATAATCTATATAATAACATAAAATTTTAATTAATCAAAAAGGAGTTGTAATTACAACTCCTAATTATATATTATTTTCCTTCAAAAGATCTAGAAATAACTTTTAATAATTCAAGACATGTTTCTAAAGTTCTTTGGTTATTATCTAAAGTAGGGTTAAACTCTACAAAATCCATAGATCTAACTAAAGAAGTATTTATTATACCTTCAATTATTTCTTTTCCTTCTGTGAAGGATAGGCCATCTTCTACTGGTGTTCCTGTTCCAGGCACATAAGCTGGATCTAAACTATCAATATCAAAACTAAAATGAATGTTTTTAACATTATTTTTAGTTAAAGCTTCTAATAATTCTGTTAATACTGTCTTTACGCCCTTTGTTTTAATATCTTTCATGGTCCATACATTTAGATTATATTCCTTGATTAAATCAAGTTCACCTAAATCTAAGTCTCTACAACCTAATAAAAATACATTTTCAGGTTTAACCTTTTGTCCAGGGAAATAAATGTCAGTTAAAGCTTCATAACCGATTCCCATAGAACTTGCTAAAGGCATTCCGTGAATGTTTCCTGATGGGGAAGTTTCAGGTGTGTTTATATCACCATGAGCATCTACCCAAATAACTGCAAGATCTCCCTCGAAAAATTTACTTGATCCAGCAACGCTTCCAATTGCTAAAGCGTGATCTCCACCTATAGTTAGTGGTAGATAAGAATTTTTTAGGGAATCATAAACTTTATCAGCTAGTCCAATATTTGATCTTACAACTTCATCTAAATACTTCATTTTTGCGTTTGCTGCGTATTTATCATTTGAAGAAACATTTTTTACAT